>NZ_MWIG01001039.1:0-3741 GCF_002156145.1 Streptomyces sp. NRRL B-24572
CCACACGCTCGATTCGATCGCAATGACGATCGAATCGAGCGTGTGGGGATGTTTTTAGGGCCGAAACGGTTGTACAGTCGATTCATGGCTGAGGCTGAAGGAGTAGTCATGGACGAGATCGACCGGGCCATCCTGCGCGAGCTGCAGACCGACGGGCGCATCCCCTACGCGGAGCTGGGGCCCAAGGTGGGGTTGTCGCCGTCGGCGGCCCGGCAGCGGTTGCAGAGGCTGATCGACACCAAGGTGGTCCAGGTCGTGGGGGTCACCGACCCCGTGGCCATGGGCGGCCAGGCGATGGCCCTCCTCGGCGTCCGTGTCGACGGCGATCCCCGGACGGTGGCCGATGAGCTGGCGCGTCACGAGGAGGTCGTCTACACCGTCCTCACCTCCGGCACCTTCGACCTGTTCGTCGAGGTCGTCTGCCGTCGCCCTGCCGAACTCCTCGACATCGTCAACGACGTGGTGCGCCCCATCGAGGGCGTCACGGCGGTCGAGAGCTTCCCCTACTTCGGGATCCACACCCACCGGTTCCTCTGGGGCGTCGGCTGAGGGCCTCATGAGCCGGCCGGGTCGCCTCCGGCGGCCCCGTCGAACATCTCGCGGCGCCCACATCGCGTGCGGCGGCACCCCCACCATCCCCGACAAGGAATCAGACATGTCCCCTCGTCAGTCATCCGGCGTCGACTTCTTCGCCCGCGAGGCACTGCCGGCCCCTCGGGTGACGGAGAGCGACGCGCAGCGCATCGCCGCCGAGGTCTTCGGGCTCGCCACCCGGGCCGTATCGCTGGGCAGCCAACAGGACACCAACTTCCTGCTGCGCGGATCCGACGGGAAGCCCGCGGCCGTACTCAAGATCGCCAATCCGGCGTTCAGCGAGACCGAGATCGAGGCCCAGGACGCCGCCGCCGACCTCGTCGCCGAGGCGAACCCCGCCCTGCGCGTGGCCACCGTCCTGCGCCACCACGACGGCGCGCGCCGGGTCGCCGCGGTCGACACCGCCGACGGAGCGCTCACCGCGCGACTGCTGCGCTACCTGCCCGGCGGGTCCCTCTCCGGGCCCCGTCACCTCTCGCCGCGTACGGTGTCGGCCATGGGGGCCATGGCGGGCCGGGTGAGCAGCGCCCTCCGCGACTTCCGACACCCCGGACTCGACCGCGTCCTGCAGTGGGACACACGGCACGCGGACCGGGTCGTGGAGCTGCTGCTCCGTCACGTGCCCGAACCCGCACGCCGCGCTGCCGTCGAGACGGCAACGGCCGGGTCCTGGGCCGCCGTACGTGAGGTCGGCGACGGACTGCCCCGCCAGGCCGTGCACCTGGACCTCACCGACGACAATCTCGTCCGAGCGACCGGCAGCCCGTCCCACGTCCCCGACGGAATCATCGACTTCGGCGATCTGACGCACAGTTGGGCCGTCTCCGAGCTCGCGGTGACCCTGTCGTCCGTACTGCACCACGATGGCGCCGAACCCCACCACATCCTCCCCGCCGTCCGGGCCTTCCACGGCATCCGCCCCCTGTCCGCCGACGAGGCGGCGGCGCTCTGGCCGCTCGTCGTGCTGCGCGCCGCCACCCTCGTCGTCAGCGGCCGCCAGCAAGCCGCCGTCGATCGGGACAACGCCTATGTGAACGCGGCACTCGACCGGGAGTGGCGGATCTTCGAGCAGGCCACCGCGGTGCCCTCCGCCGTGATGACCGGCCTGATCGCCGACGCGCTCGAACTGCCCCGTCGGCCGGCCCCCTCCCTTCCGGTCCTCGGGCCGCTCGTGGAGGACCTGACCGCATCCGGTACGACGCTGCTCGACCTCTCCGTCGAGTCCGACGCGATGGACCACGGCACCTGGCTGGAGCCCGGCACGGAAGACCGGCTGGCGGCCGAGCTGCTCGACCGGGGTGCCGACGCCGTGACCACCGCGTATGCCCAGCCGCGCCTGAGCGCCTCCGCCGTACTGTCCGCCACCTCACCCGCGACGGTCCCCACCGGCATCGACCTCTGGCTCGGCAAACCCTCGGAGCTGCGGGCCCCGCACGACGGCGAGATCGTCCACGCGTCACCCGGCCGGGCCACCCTCACGTGCGGTTCCCGGCTCCTCGACCTGTCGTGGAACGGCGCCGACGCCCCGTACCCGCCCACCGGCACCCTGCTGCGCGCCGGCGACCGGCTGGCCGCCCTGCCCTCCGGAACCCGCCTGCACCTGACCCTCCGGCACCGGAACGGCCCCGAAGTCCCCGCCCTGGTCAGGCCCGAGTACGCCGCGGGCTGGCTGGCGCTCACCACCGACCCCGCGCCCCTCATCGGCGCGCCGGCCGCCGAGGGCCGGCCGCAGGAGGACCTGCTCGCCCGGCGCGAGGCCTCCTTCGCCACCGTGCAGGAGCACTACTACGGCAACCCGCCCAGGATCGAACGCGGTTGGCGCCACCACATGCTGTCCACCGACGGCCGCGCCTACCTGGACATGGTCAACAACGTCACCCCCCTCGGCCACGCACACCCCCGCGTCGAGCGGGCCGTGGCACGGCAGTTGCGCCGACTGAACACCAACTCCCGTTTCCACTACGCGTCGGTCGTGGAGTTCTCCGAACGGCTGGCCGCCCTGCTGCCCGCGCCGCTCGACACGGTGTTCCTGGTCAACTCGGGTTCCGAGGCGGTCGACCTGGCCATCCGGCTGGCCATCGGAGCCACCGGCCGGCACGACGTCGTCGCGCTGCGCGAGGCGTACCACGGCTGGACCTACGCCTCGGACGCCGTGTCCACCTCGATCGCCGACAACCCCAACGCCCTCGCCAGCCGCCCCGACTGGGTCCACACCGTGGACTCGCCCAACCCCTACCGGGGGAGCCACCGAGGCGAGGCCGCGACGGCCTACGCGACCGAAGCCGTCCGGACCGTCGAGGACCTCGCGGCGACGGGACGGGCGCCGGGCGCGTTCATCAGCGAGTCCTTCTACGGCAACGCCGGAGCCGTCGCGCTGCCCGACGGCTATCTCGCCCAGGTCTACGCGGCCGTGCGGCGCCACGGCGGACTGACGATCGCCGACGAGATCCAGGTCGGTTACGGCCGTCTCGGCTCCTGGTTCTGGGGATTCGAGCAGCAGGGCGTGACACCCGACATCGTCACCGTGGCCAAGGCGATCGGCAACGGCCACCCGCTCGGCGCCGTGATCACCTCACGGGCCGTGGCCGAACGCTACCGCGACCAGGGCTACTTCTTCTCCTCCACCGGCGGCAGCCCCGTCTCCAGCATCGCCGGCCTCACCGTCCTCGACACCCTCCGGGACGAGGACCTCCAGGGGAACGCGGTACGCGTCGGCGCCCACCTCAAGGCCCGGCTCGAGGAACTCGCGGAACGCCACGCGCTCATCGGCGCCGTCCACGGGGCCGGCCTCTACCTCGGCGTCGAACTCGTCCGCGACCACGCCACCCTCGAACCCGCCCCCGAGGAGACCGCGGAACTCTGCGACCGCATGCTGGACCTGGGCGTCATCGTCCAGCCGACCGGAGACCACCAGAACGTCCTGAAGATCAAGCCGCCGCTGTGCATCGACCGCACGGCCGCCGACTTCTTCACCGCCACCCTCGACCGCGCCCTCGCCGAACTCCGGTGACACCCCCTCGTCGGTCCGCCCCGGGGGCGCGGTGGACGGAAGGAGGCGGCAGCCCGTCCACGGGGCATACCTGGTGACGGAGGTGAACGCGATGGACGCGCGGGTCGGCCACGACGTCGCCGACGGCCTCGTGGCCG
>NZ_MWIG01000104.1:0-6609 GCF_002156145.1 Streptomyces sp. NRRL B-24572
CTGGCGCTCCTCGGGGGTGAGGGGGCCGTCCTTGGTGAGGACCCGGGTGGGGACGCCGAGTTTGCCGACGTCGTGGAGGATGCCGGCGAAGCGGACGACGTCCAGGCGGTCCTCGGTCATGCCGAGCTCACGGGCGATCAGGACGGAGGCGTGGCCGACGCGTTCGCTGTGGCCGCGGGTGTAGCGGTCCTTGATGTCGACGGCCTGGACGAGGGCGCGGATGGTGGCCTGGTGGGCGGCGCGCTCGCGGTGGTACTGGGCGAAGACCCAGCAGGAGATGTACATGGGGAGGAGGACGAAGAGCGCCGCGACGGGGCCGTACGTGCTGCGCCAGAGGACGGCCATCATGAGTCCGGCGAGGCCGTGGACGGTGTGCGGGGCGAGGGTCCGGCCGAGGAGGCCGCGCCAGGCGGTCCGTAAGGGCAGTCCGCCGGCGGTGGCGCGGATGCCGCCGTCGAGGGCGGTGAGGGCGAGGCAGAAGGCGAGGGCGGCGGCGCCGGCGGGCAGCAGGGCGTACGGCAGGTCGGGGGCGTCGGGGCCGCCGCCGAGGGCGGTGGGACCGCCGAGGGCACCGGCGGTCAGGGCGGCGGCCCAGACGGCGAGGGCCGTGGCGGCGGCCCGCCAGGCGCGGCGGGGTGCGGCGGGGGGCTCCTCGACGCGGGCGAGGAGGGTGCCGGGGATCGCGGTGAGCGCGGCGGCGGCGGGCGGCAGGAGCAGTGCGGAGGCGAGGAGCACGGGGAAGAAGGAGCCGGTGCCCATGGGGACGGCGCCGAGGGTGCGGCCGAGGAGCCGGCAGCGGGCGGGCAGCTCGCAGAGCGCGTACAGGGCGGCGAGGAGCGCGGCCGTGCCCCAGGGGACGGTCGCGCCGGGGCGCAGCGCGGGCAGGGCGCAGGCCCCGGCGCCGAGCAGGGCGCAGCCGATGTACACGCGGGCCGCGCGCGGAATGACCTTCACGCCCATCACGCCTGTCACGCTAGCGAGTCGGGCGGGCGGGGGCGGCGCGCTCCCGGTGATTCGCACCATCGGGTGATACAAGCTGATATATGCGCGAGGCCGCCGCGAACGCGTCGCGGCGGCCTGTCGCTCCCCTGATACGGCTGTACGGGAAGGGGTCTTGCTGCTTGCTGCGGTTACTCCTGCGGGGCGGGCGTCTGCGGGGTCGCCGCCGTGATGTCCTGCTCGGGCACCAGGTGTCCGGCGCGGATCAGGTCGATCCGGCCCATGACCTTGGCGCGCAGGTCGGTGGGGACGTCGTCACTGCCGCAGCAGCGCTTGACGAGCTTCTTCACCGCCTGCTCCAGGCCGTACTTCTCCAGGCACGGGGAGCACTCCTCGAAGTGCACCTCGAACTTGGTGCAGTCGCTGTCGGGCATCTCATGGTCGAGGAACTCGTAGAGATGATCCAGGACCTCTGAGCAATCCGTCTCGTGCGGCTCTCCGCAGCTCATGAGCCCGAGCCTTTCAGATCGTTCGACGACTCTCCGGCGCCCGCGGGAACCAGCCCGCGGTCGCGAGCGTAGTCCTCGAGCATGCCGCGCAGCTGGCGGCGGCCCCGGTGCAGTCGGGACATCACCGTACCGATGGGTGTCCCCATGATGTCCGCGATCTCCTTGTACGCAAAGCCCTCGACATCGGCGAGATAGACGGCGATGCGGAACTCCTCGGGAATCGCCTGGAGCGCTTCCTTCACGTCGGAGTCGGGAAGGTGGTCGAGCGCCTGCGACTCTGCGGAGCGCAGACCGGTCGACATGTGCGACTCGGCGCGGGCGAGCTGCCAGTCCTCGATCTCCTCGGCGGCGCTGCGCTGGGGCTCACGCTGCTTCTTGCGGTACGAGTTGATGAAGGTGTTGGTGAGGATGCGGTAGAGCCAGGCCTTGAGGTTCGTGCCCTCGCGGAACTGGTGGAAGGATCCGTACGCCTTGGCGTAGGTCTCCTGCACCAGGTCCTCCGCGTCCGCGGGGTTGCGCGTCATGCGGAGCGCGGCCGAGTACATCTGGTCGAGGTAGCCGAGGGCGTCCCGCTCGAAGCGCGCGTTGCGCTCCTCGGTCGTCTCCTCGGGGCCGTCGTCGGTCCCTGTGTCGGTCCCAGTGACCGGACCCACCTCCTCCAGCGCGGCGGCGAGCCCGAGGGCGGACCCGCTCGTTTCGGAGGATAGACGAGGAAGCACTCCGCCCGCCGCCCGAATAGGGGCGTTCCTGGGCGCGGGCAGCACTGTCCAGTCGAGGTCAGCGCCCTGCGCGCGCTCCGGGCAGATGGTCATACCCATACGACGGACTCCCTCTTCCTTGCTCTCACACCGACGCTCTCCACAACAGTGGTCCCTCGCTCGACATTCCCGGGGCGGGGGCGTACGTCAGCGGAGTGTGGAGATCCATTCGGTGACGCCGTCGACGAGACCGGCGAGGGCCTCGTCCTGGGTCAGCGGCGCGCGCTTGGGTACGGCGAAGCCGTGGTCTCCGTACGGGACCTCGACGAGTCCGTACGGGCCTTCCGGGAACTCCTCGGGCCGCCCGAAGGGGTCGTTGCCGCCCTGGACGACGAGCGTCGGGAGCCCGGCGTCGAGGAGTTCGTCGGCGCGGGTCTTCTCGGGCTTGCCCGGGGGGTGGAGCGGGAAGCCCAGGGCGAGGACGGCGAGCGCGCCGAGCTCCCGGGCGGTGCGGCAGGCGACCCGGGCGCCGGCGCTGCGGCCGCCCGCGATCACCGGGAGGCCGGGCTTCGCGAGGTTCGGCCAGAGGCCGCGCCAGCCGGTGTCGAGGGTCTTCGGCGCGGGCGCGACCTTCTTGCCGGCGACCCGCCAGGGCTGCTCGACGAGGGCGACGGTCACGCCGTGCGCGGGCAGTGCCGCGGCGAGGGCCTGGAGGTCGCGGGCCTCGACGCCGCCGCCGGCGCCGTGCCCGAGGGCGAGGACGGTCCACGGCTTCGTGCCCGCGCACCAGGTGATGCGTGCCTCACCGGCGTCGGTGGGAACGGTTTCGTACTGTGTCACGTCCCCATCCTGCCGCCCCGGAGGTCGGAATCCTGCCGCCCCGCGGGCCCGGGGAGTCAGAAGAGCGTGCCGACTTCCGGGCCGTCGAGCTCGGCCAGGAGCTCGGGGCCGTTGTTGCGGACGTTGCTGACGGCGGTGGCGACCGGGTAGGCCCGCATCAGGCCGCCCGGCGGCGGGGCGAGCAGTCCGCGCAGCTCCTCGGGGTCGGTGCGCGCCGGGTCGAGCCAGGCGTCCCAGCGGTCCTCGGTCAGCATCAGCGGCATCCTGGGGTGGATCTCGGCGAGCGAGCGCGGGCCCTCCGCGGGGGCGACGCCCAGCGGGCCGGTCTCGGCCTCGGTGGTGACCACCGAGCAGGTCACCCACCACGCGGCGGGGTGCTCGGGCGGCAGGGTGCCGTCCCGCCAGAACTCGTAGAGCCCGGCCATCGCGAAGACGGAGCCGTCCGCCGGGGTCACGAAGTACGGCTGCTTGCGGGCCCGCTTCTTCTTCCCCTCGACCTCCAGGTCGCGCTCGCCGGCCCCGGTCACCCACTCGTAGTAGCCGTCGGCGGGCAGGATGCACCGGCGCGACTGGAAGGCGCGCTTGAAGGAGGGCTTCTCGTCGACGGTCTCCGCGCGCGCGTTGATCATCCGGGCGGCGCCCTCGGGCGACTTCGCCCAGGACGGGACGAGCCCCCATTTCAGCGCGCGCAGCTGGCGAACCGGCCGCCGGGATTCGGCGTCTTTCAGAGGACGCTCCAGAACGGCCCAGACCTCCTTGGTCGGGGCCACGTTCCAGTCGGGGGCCAGGGCCTCCTCGGGCTCCCACTTCTCGATCCCGAAGGCCTCCACGAGGTCCTCGGGCCTCCGACTCGATGCAAACCGTCCGCACATGCGTGCCACACTGCCACGTTCCCGAACCCGACCGAGGAGCCGTCCGCGAAATGACCGAGATCCTCGGCACCCAGCCCGCTCCCACCGAGTGGATCGTCTACGCCACGGCCGTCTGCGCGCTGAGCCTGGTCGTGTTCCGGCGGCTCTGGCTCCCGGCCCGGAACGCGATCACCATCGCCCACGAGGGCGGCCACGGGCTCGTCGCCCTCGCCTGCAACCGTCGCCTGGAGGCGATCCGGCTGCACTCGGACACCAGCGGGCTGACCGTGACCCGGGGCCGCCCGACCGGCCTCGGCGTGGTCCTCACCCTCGCCGCCGGCTATCCGGCGGCCCCGCTGCTCGGGCTCGGCGGCGCGGCCCTGCTCGGCACCGGGCACGTCACCCTGCTGCTGTGGATCGCGACCGCCCTGCTGCTCGCGCTGCTCGTGATGGTCCGCAACGCGTACGGGGTCCTCACCGTCGTCCTGACGGGCTCCGCCTTCGTCCTCGTCTCCTGGCTGACCGGCCCCGACGTCCAGTCCGTGTTCGCCTACGCGGTGGTCTGGTTCCTGCTGTTCGGCGGTGTCCGCCCGGCCTTCGAGCTCCAGGCGAAGCGGCGCCACGGCGGCGCGCCCGACTCGGACGCGGACCAGCTCTCACGGCTCACCCAGGTGCCCGCCGGGGTGTGGCTCCTGTTCTTCCACACGGTCGCGATATCCGCCCTGATCGGCGGCGGGCGCTGGCTCCTGGGCATCTGACTCCCCCGTACAGTGAGTCCATGACCGCAGCAGCTTCCGCGCACACCGACCCGCCCACCGACCTCTGGCCCGCCCCGTATGCGAGCGGCGCCGTCGACGCGACCGTCACCGTGCCCGGATCGAAGTCGGTCACCAACCGCGCCCTGGTCCTCGCCGCGATCGCCGCCGAGCCGGGCTGGCTGCGCCGGCCGCTGCGCTCCCGCGACACCCTCCTGATGGCCGAGGCGCTCCGTACCCTCGGCGTGAAGATCGAGGAGGGCGTCGGCCCGGACGGCACCGGCGAGGCCTGGCGGATCATCCCCTCACCGCTGCGCGGCCCCGCGACCGTCGACGTCGGCAACGCGGGCACGGTCATGCGCTTCCTGCCCCCGGTCGCGGCGCTCGCCGACGGCCCGGTGCGCTTCGACGGCGACCCCCGCTCCCACGAGCGCCCGCTGCACGGCGTGATCGACGCGCTGCGCGCGCTCGGCGCCCGGATCGACGACGAGCGCCGGGGCGCGCTGCCGATGACCGTGCACGGCGCGGGCGGCCTGGACGGCGGCACGGTCGAGATCGACGCCTCCTCGTCCTCCCAGTTCGTCAGCGCCCTGCTGCTCTCCGCGCCCCGCTTCAACCAGGGCGTCGAGGTACGGCACGTGGGCAGCCGGCTCCCCTCGCTCCCGCACATCCGGATGACGGTCGACATGCTGCGCGCGGTCGGCGCCCGGGTCGACGAGCCGGAGCACGGCGGCGAGCCGAACGTGTGGCGGGTGGCGCCCTCCGCGCTGCGCGGCCGGGACCTGGTCGTCGAGCCCGACCTGTCGAACGCGCAGCCGTTCCTGGCGGCGGCCCTGGTGACCGGCGGCCGGGTGACGATCCCGGACTGGCCGGAGCGGACCACCCAGCCGGGCGACGAGCTGCGCCGGATCTTCACCGAGATGGGTGGTTCCTGCGAGCTCACCGACGCGGGTCTGACCTTCACCGGTACGGGCCGGATCCACGGCATCGACGTCGACCTGGGCGAGGTCGGCGAGCTGACCCCCGGCATCGCGGCGGTCGCGGCCCTCGCCGACTCCCCCTCGACCCTGCGCGGGGTCGCCCATCTGCGGCTGCACGAGACGGACCGGCTCGCGGCGCTCACCAAGGAGATCAACGAGCTGGGCGGCGACGTGACCGAGACCGAGGACGGTCTCCACATCCGCCCGCGCCCGCTGCACGGCGGTGTCTTCCACACGTACCACGACCACCGCATGGCGACGGCGGGCGCGATCATCGGCCTCGCCGTCGAGGGCGTGGAGATCGAGGACGTGGCGACGACGGCGAAGACCTTGCCGGACTTCCCGACGATGTGGACCGAAATGCTCGGGGTCTGATCATGCGGCGCTACGGCAAGCACACCGACGAGGACGACATCCGCCAGCGGCCCAACCGCAAGGGCACCCGTCCCCGCACCAGCATCCGTCCGAAGCACGAGGACGCCGTCGAGGGCATGGTCCTCACCGTGGACCGGGGCCGGCTGACCTGCCTGGTCGACGACCGGACCGTGACCGCGATGAAGGCGCGCGAGCTGGGCCGCAAGGCCGCCGTCGTCGGCGACCGGGTCTCCCTCGTCGGCGACCTCTCCGGCGAGAAGGACACGCTGGCCCGGATCGTGCGGATCGGCGAGCGCAGCTCGGTGCTCCGGCGCACGGCCGACGACGACGACCCGTACGAGCGGGTGGTCGTCGCCAATGCCGACCAGCTGGCGATCGTCACCGCGCTCGCCGACCCCGAGCCGCGTCCCCGGCTGATCGACCGCTGTCTGGTGGCGGCGTACGACGGCGGGCTCTCCCCGCTGCTCGTCCTGACCAAGTCGGACCTGGCCTCGCCGGAGTCGCTTCTGGAGATGTACGGAGCGCTCGGCGTGCCGTACGTGGTCACCACGCGCGAGGAGTTCGTCGACGGGGTCGCCGCCGAGCGGGTCCACGAGCACCTCGAGGGCCGGACCACCGCCTTCGTCGGCCACTCCGGCGTCGGCAAGACGACCCTGGTGAAC
>NZ_MWIG01000104.1:6653-7168 GCF_002156145.1 Streptomyces sp. NRRL B-24572
GCAGCCACGACGAGCCGGACTGCGCGCTCGACGCGTGGGTGGCGGAGGGGCACGCCGATCCGGCGCGGCTGGTCTCGCTGCGGCGACTGCTCGCGACCCGGGAGCGACGCGAGGGCGACTGAGACGCGAGGGCGACTGAGCCCTGGGCGACCACACCCTCGGCGTTTACGTCCTCGGCGTTTACGTCCGACTGAGCCCCCTGCGTTTACGCCCGCTCGCTGCCGGTAAGTGCATAATCGCACCAAGTGCGACGAAGCAGTCACCGACGGCGTGGGAGGCACTGACGATGGCGTGGCTGCTGGTGGTGATCGCGGGGATCCTGGAGACGGGGTTCGCGGTCTGCCTGAAGCTCTCGCACGGTTTCACCCGGCTGTGGCCGACGATCGCCTTCGCGGCCTTCGCCCTGGGCAGCTTCGGTCTCCTCACCCTCGCGCTGCGGAAGCTCGACGTGGGTCCGGCGTACGCGGTGTGGACGGGGATCGGCGCGGCCGGGACGGCGATCTACGGCATGGTCT
>NZ_MWIG01001040.1:0-1372 GCF_002156145.1 Streptomyces sp. NRRL B-24572
CTCCGGCGCGGCCGTCCGGGAGCCGGTCGCGGAGTCCCGCCGTACGTCCCCGCCGTGGGCCGGCCCGCACCGCCCGATCGCCACGGTCCCGTAGCCCGTCGCCCCGCCGAAACACGCCGTTCCGGCACGGCCCCGGCCCCCAGTAACCCCTACCACACAGCATCGCCGCCCCGCCCTCTCATACGCTGGAGGGCGCGCCGCCTCCGTTGGCGGGCGCGCCCTCCAGCGTATGACGAGGGCGCGGCCCCGATCCTGTGAGGTAAGGCTCACTGGAGGCCGGGACCGTGCCGGAACGGCGTGTTTCGGCGGGGCGACGGGCTACGGGACCGTGGCGATCGGGCGGTGCGGGCCGGCCCACGGCGGGGACGTACGGCGGGACTCCGCGACCGGCTCCCGGACGCCCGCGCCGGAGCGTACGGGAACGGGCGGTTCTCCGGCGCGGCCGCAACCCGCCGGCGGCGCACCCCGGTTCGGCGGGCGGGGGTGTCCCCTACGCGTCCCCTAGGGGACAGGACCGGGGATCTCCCCCTGGTCGCGATCTATCGCGTTTCGCTAGGCTGAGTCCGTGGACCTCGAAAAGCAGCCCGAACCCGAGAAGCAGCCGCGGCCGCAGCGTCCGGTCGCCCCCGCCGAGCCCGCTCTCGCCGGGCCCGCCTTCGCCGATCCGCAGGGCTCGCTGCGGGCCTCGGACGCGGACCGGGACCGGATCGCGGACATCCTCGGGGACGCCCTGGCCGAGGGGCGGCTCGACGCCGAGGAGCACTCGGACCGGATCGACGCGGTCTACCGGGCCAAGACCGTCGGGGAGCTGGAGCCGATCGTCCGCGACCTGCCGGGCGCCAGGACCGCCCGGGCGCCCGAACCGGCCTTCGCCTGGGGCTCCGACGACCCCGAGGGTCCCGCGGACAACCTCGTCGCGATCTTCTCGAGCACGACCCGCAAGGGCCGCTGGCGGGTGAGTCGCCGGACGAACGCCTTCGCGCTCTTCGGGAACGTCGAGATCGACCTGACCGAGGCGATCTTCGCCCAGCGGCTGACCACGATCAACGCCACCTCCATCTTCGGGAACGTCGAGGTGCGCGTCCCGGAGAACATCAGCCTGCGCGGCAGCGGCAGCGGCGTCTTCGGGAACTTCGAGGTCGTGACCCTGGAGGGAGTCGACCCGCAGGCCCCGGTCGTCGTCGTCAACGGCTACTCGGTCTTCGGGAACGTCGAGGCCAAGCCCAAGCGCGGCAAGTGGATCACCGACCTCCAGAGCAAGCTGAAGAAGAACCCCGGACGCTGACGCCCCTCAGGGACGGCCGGCCGGGGGCGAGGGCCCGGAGGTGACGGCCCGGGGGCGGCCACCCGGGGTGACCGTCCGGAGGTGACG
>NZ_MWIG01001041.1:0-898 GCF_002156145.1 Streptomyces sp. NRRL B-24572
TTCTTCCACCACGGCGGCCATTCGCTGCTCGCGGCCCGGCTGACGAACCACATCGCCGAGGCGCTGGGCGCGCGGCTGACGATCCGGGACGTCTTCGGGCACCCGACGGTGGCGGGACTTGCGGAGCTGGTCGCCGGACGGGGTGCGGGAGAGGCTCTCCCGCCGCTGGTCGCGGGGGAGGGAGCCGGTGAGTCGGCTCCGGCGTCGTTCGCGCAGCGGCGGTTGTGGCTGCTGGCTCAGCTGGAGGGGGACAGTGCGGCCTACAACGTGCCGATGGTGGTGCGGTGCGAGGGAGGGCTGGACCTCGGGGCGCTGGAGTCCGCGCTGAGTGACGTGGTGGAGCGGCACGCTCCGCTGCGAACGGTGTTCGAATCGGTGGAGGGCGAGCCGCGCCAGCGGGTCCTGCCGCCCGAGCGGGCGCGCGTGTCGGTGGAACGTCGGCGTATCGGCGCCTCCGATGTCGACGCGGCGCTTGCGGAGCTGGCCGGTCGTGTGTTCGACCTGGCTGTGGAGCTGCCGTTGCGGGCGGTGGTGTTCGAGGTGGCGGACGGTTCGGCGGTGCTGTCGCTGGTGGTGCACCACATCGCGACGGACGGTCTGTCGAATGCGGTGTTCTTCGGAGATCTGCAGCGGGCCTATGCGGCTCGGGTGGCCGGGGCCGAGGGTTCCGTCCTGGAGCCCTTGACCGTGCAGTACGCGGATTACGCGGCCTGGCAGCGGCGGGTACTGGGCTCGGCGGACGACCCGGACAGTGTGCTGGGCCGGGAGTTGGGCTTCTGGCGCGGGGCGCTGGAGGGGCTGCCGGAGGAGCACGGGCTGAACCTGGACCGTCCGAGGCCGGCCAAGGCGTCGCATCGGGGCGGTCAGGTCGAGGTCGGTCTCGGCGCGGATCTCTTCG
>NZ_MWIG01001042.1:0-422 GCF_002156145.1 Streptomyces sp. NRRL B-24572
GAAGTCCTTGCGCAGCGGGTGGCCCTCGAAGTTCTCGGGGAGCAGCAGGGGGACCAGGTGCGGGTGGCCCTCGAAGGCCACGCCGAACATCTCGTGGGTCTCGCGCTCGTGCCAGCCCGCGCCCGCGTACACCCCGATGGCCGTGGGGAGGACCGGAGCCTCGTGCGGGACCGTCGTCCGCAGGAGGAGGCGCTTCGGCGCGCCCTCCCCCAGCGCCACCACGTGCGCGCAGACGCGGAAGCCCGTACCCGGCTCGTCCACCGCGCTCAGCCAGTCGAAGTACGTGCAGCCGAGCTCGTCGCGGGCCGTCGTGAGCGCCGCGACCCAGGAAGCCGGCGGGACGTCGACGGTCAGCAGGTCGTACGCCTGCTCCGCCGTCGCCTCCTCGCCGAAGACCTCCGTCACGGAGTCGGGGAGGGAGT
>NZ_MWIG01001042.1:446-709 GCF_002156145.1 Streptomyces sp. NRRL B-24572
GGTCGACGCCCTTGGTGACCGAGTACGAGTCCCAGTACGGGCCGCCGCAGTTCGAGCAGGCGCCGAAGGAGATGACGTACTTCGGCTCGGGCATCTGCTCGTACAGACGCTTCACGGCCGGCGCCATCTTGTCCGTCACCGTGCCCGAGACGATCATCAGGTCGGCCTGGCGCGGGCCCGGCGCGAGGGGATCACGCCGAGCCGGATGAAGTCGTGCCGGGCCATCGACGCGGCGATGAACTCGATCGCGCAGCAGGCGAGCC
>NZ_MWIG01001043.1:0-1641 GCF_002156145.1 Streptomyces sp. NRRL B-24572
CCCCGGCACCTCCCCCGACACCCTGGCGCCCCAACTCCAGGGAGAGCAGCTGTCGTCCAGTCTGGTCGCCACGCCCATCGCCTCCGAGATCCGCGATCAGTTCGACTCCAGCACGGCCTTCTTCCACCTCATGCAGGGTTTCCTCGCCCTGGGCCTCGGCGTGGGCATCACCGGCCTCGGCGTCGTCATGGTCCGCGCCGTGCGCGAACGCCGACGCACCATCGGCATCCTGCGGGCCCTCGGCTTCCGGGCACGGACCGTCCGACGGTCGTTCCTCTGGGAGAGCGCCTTCGTCGCCTCGGAGGGGATCGTGCTCGGATCCCTGCTCGGTGTCCTCACCACCTGGCTCATGTACCGCAACAGCGCGGCCTTCGAGGGCCTCGAAGGCGGTTTCCCCGTCGAGTGGACCAGCATCCTCGGCCTGGCCGCGGCCACCTTCGCCGCCTCCCTCCTGGCCACCGTCGGCCCGGCCCGCCGCGCCGCCGCCATCCGCCCCGCACGCGCGGTCCGCGTCGCGGACTGAACCGCGGCCATCACCCTCTGCGGCTGTGGCGTCGCCACGAGGAACCGCGGGTGCGAAGCGCGCCGAGCCGTCCGGCGATGTCGTCGGCCCCGTCCTCGACTGCCGCCCGGTCCCGGTACCTCGACCACGGCACGGCGGGTCAGGTCCTTGATCTCCGCCTGGCGTTCGGCGACGTCCGCGTCCTCCGCGGCCGCGGCGTCCTCGTGACGCGTGGCGGCCTTGCGCGGGCCGAAGAAGTACCGGCCCAGCACCGCGACCAGTACCGTGGCGACGACGATCACGGCCGCATCCGCGGCGGCCATGCGGACTCGCCTCCTCGCGTCCGCCCGCCCTTCCGCCTCCGCGCGCGGCGTCCGCCCTGGCCACCTCTTCAGGGCAGGGCCTCTTCGGCTTCCGACACGGGACCGTTCGGCCCATCCCCGCGTTGTCCGGCAGCGGGACGATGACGGGGAAGGAGGAGGCCCATGAAGAAGTACGCGGCTGGAGCAGCACGGCCGACACCATCCTCACCTCAAAGTCCGGTACCACCGACTTCCACGGAGGCAGGTCATGAAGGCCCGCACCCGAGCCGCCCGCCTCCGCATCGCGCCGGTCCCCGCCGAGGCCGCCCTTCTGCCCGCCCGCGGCCACGGCTCCGGCGCGCGATCCTGGTGATGGGGGCTCTGCCGTGAAGATCTCCGAGTCGATGAGTCGTCCCGCGGTGTCGGTTCCCACCGGCACCCTCCTGGGGCAGGTCTCCCGTGACATGGCCGAGTACGGGGTCGGGTCCGTGGTGATCACGGAGGGAGGAACGCTGCGCGGTATCGTCACCGACCGCGACATCGCGGTCCGCGGCCTCGCCAGGGGTCTTGACTCCGACGCCGAGGTGGACGCGGTNNNNACCGTGGACGACATGCTCATGGACGTCTTCCAGCGGTTGGCCGACCTGTTGGGCCCGGTCGCCTGGAGCGTCCTCGAGGAACCTCCCGGGCCGCCCGGTGCCTGACAGGAGGCCGGTCGGCCGTCCCGTACGACTCTCAGAGGAAACTCAGAGCATCCCCCGTGCGCCTGCCGCCGACTCCGCAGGTGATCCTTGAGTCGCCATGAAGACCACTCGATCCGCCCGCCCCGCCCTCACC
>NZ_MWIG01001044.1:0-4634 GCF_002156145.1 Streptomyces sp. NRRL B-24572
TCCTGAACGTCGCCCTGCCCGTCCTCGGCGCCGACCTCCGCTTCGACCCGTCCGGCCTCCAGTGGGCGGTCACCGCCTTCGCCCTGCCGTCCGGCGGCTTCCTGCTGCTCTTCGGCCGGATCGGCGACCTCTTCGGCCGCAAGAGGCTCTTCCTCTCCGGTCTCGTGCTCTTCGGCGCGGCCTCGCTGCTCGCCACCCTCGCCTGGAGCCCGGGCGCCTTCCTCGCCGGCCGCGCCCTCCAGGGCCTCGGCGCGGCGGCGATCGTGCCGACCGGCATGGCGCTGCTCACCACCGCCTTCCCCGAGGGCCCGCTGCGGGCGAGGGCGCTCGGCATCTCCGGCACCCTGATGTCCCTCGGCTTCACCATCGGCATGGTGCTCGGCGGCGTCATGACGGACACCCTCGGCTGGCGCTCCACGATGGGCCTGCTCGCCGTCTTCACCCTGATCGTGCTGCCGCTCGCCCCGGGCCTGCTGCCCGAGTCCCGCACCCCCGAGCGGCCCCGCCTGGACGTGCCCGGCGCGCTGACCGTCACCGGCGGTCTGCTGTCCCTGATCTACGCCCTGACGACGGCCGCGGAGCGCGGCTTCGGCGGCGTGGACGTCCCCGTCGCCCTCGCCCTGGGCGTGCTGCTGCTCGTGGCCTTCGGCGTGATCGAGTCCCGGCACCCGGCCCCGCTGGTCTCACTGCCGGTGCTGCGCCGCCGTACCGTCGCCTTCGGCAACCTGGGCGGTCTGGTCACGTTCTCGATGATGTCGACGATCGTCTTCGTCCTGACCCTGTACCTCCAGGAGACGCTGGGCCTGTCGGCCTTCGCCTCCGGCATCGTCTTCGGCGTCCAGGGCGCGTTCTCGGTGCTCGCCGGCATGGTCACCCCGAAGGTGATCGGCCGCTTCGGCGCCCACCGCACCCTGGTGGTCTCGCTCCTCGGCCAGGGCCTGCTGACCGCCGCGATCCTCGGCGTCGGCCGCGAGTCGGGCGCGGTCCTGGCGACGGTGGCCGTCTCGCTGGCGTCGATGCTGCACCTCGGCGCGATCATCTCGTACGGCGTGACCGTCACCTCCGGAGTCCGCGACGAGGAGCAGGGGCTCGCCACCGGTCTGGTCACCACGACCCAGCAGGTCGGGCTCACCGTCGGCATCCCGCTGCTCGGCGTGCTCGCCACCACCGGCTCGGACCTCTTCGCCGGGGTCCGCACGGTCATCGCCCTGGACGCGGCGATCGTGGTCGGCGCGGCGGTCCTGATCGCCCTCGGCCTGCGGCGCCGGTCCTGAACTACGGCCTGTCGAGGCGGAGCCGTACGGCCTTCGGCAGACCCGCGACGACGAGGTCGTACGAGTCCTCGACGAGCTCCCGGACCATCCGGTCCGGGAGCTCTCCGACGGTCACGGTGTTCCAGTGCCGCTTGTTCATGTGGTACCCGGGGGCGATGGCGGGGTGCTCCTCGCGGAGCCGTACGGCCTCGTCCGGGTCGCACTTGAGGTTGACCCGCAGCGGCCGGCCGTCGAGCCACGAGAGCGCGAACATCTTCCCGGCCACCTTGAAGACGGAGGTGTCCGGACCGAACGGGAACTCCTCCGAGGCGTCGTTGAAGTCGAGGCAGAAGGCGCGCAGCTCGTCGGGGGTCATTCCGGCTTCTCCTCCGGTTCCAGCGGTTCCACGAGCACGGTGACGATCTTGTTCCGGCGGCCGGCCGGCGACTCGGCCGTCAGCCGCAGCGAGCGGCCGTCCGGCAGCTCGACGACCGCCTTGGCGCCCGAGATCGGGACCCGGCCGAGGGCCTTGGCGAGCAGACCGCCGACGGTCTCCACGTCCTCGTCGTCGTACTCGTCGGGGCCGAAGCCGTACAGCTCGCCGAGGTCGCCGACGTCGAGGCGGGCGGTGACCCGGTAGCGGTCCTCGCCGAGCTCCTCGACGGGCGGCAGCTCCCGGTCGTACTCGTCGGTGATCTCGCCGACGATCTCCTCCAGGATGTCCTCGATGGTGACGATGCCGGCCGTGCCGCCGTACTCGTCGATGACGACGGCGACGTGGTTGCGCTCCTGCTGCATCTCGCGCAGCAGGTCACCGGCGTTCTTGGTGTCGGGCACGAAGGCGGCGGGCCGCATCGCGGTGGACACCAGGTCGGCCTCGGAGTCCCGGTTGATGTGGGTCCTGCGGACCAGGTCCTTCAGGTAGACGATGCCGACGATGTCGTCCTCGTTCTCCCCGGTGACCGGGATCCGGGAGAACCCGGAGCGCAGCGCGAGGGTGAGGGCCTGACGGATCGTCTTGTACCGCTCGATGCAGATGAGATCGGTCCGGGGCACCATCACCTCGCGGACGAGGGTGTCGCCCAGCTCGAAGACGGAGTGCACCATGCGGCGCTCCTCGTCCTCGATCAGCGACTCCTGCTCGGCGAGGTCGACCATGGCCCGCAGCTCGGCCTCGGAGGCGAAGGGGCCCTTGCGGAAGCCCTTGCCCGGGGTCAGCGCGTTGCCGATGAGGATGAGCAGCTGCGGGATCGGGCCCATGATCCGGGCCAGCGGAAGCAGCACGTACGCGGCGGCGGTCGCCGTGTTCAGCGGGTGCTGGCGGCCGATGGTGCGCGGCGAGACGCCGACGGCCACGTACGAGACGAGGACCATCACGCCGATCGCGGCGAGCAGTGCCTGCCAGGTCTCCGGGAAGGATTCGAGGAAGGCGTACGTGACGAGGACGCTCGCCGCCATCTCGCAGGCGACGCGGACGAGCAGCGCCACGTTGAGGTAGCGGGTCGGGTCGGAGGCGACCTGGGCCAGTTTCTCGGCCCCGCGCCGCCCGGACCGCACGGCCTCGGCGGCGCGGAAGCTGGAGACGCGGGCGAGACCCGCCTCGGCGCAGGCGGCGAGCCAGGCCACGATGACCAGGGCGACCGCGCCGAGGATCAGCGAAACGCTCATCGGGTCAGGAGACGGTCGGTGCCGGGGACGGGCCGGTGAGGCCCTTCTCCGCGCGCCAGCCGTCGACGATCGCCGCCTGGAGGCCGAACATCTCGGCCTTCTCGTCCGGCTCCTCGTGGTCGTACCCGAGCAGGTGCAGCACCCCGTGGACGGTGAGGAGCTGGAGCTCCTCGTCCATGGAGTGCTGCGTCGGCGCGTCCTTGCCCTGCTGGGTGGCGACCTCGGGGCAGAGCACGATGTCGCCGAGGAGGCCCTGCGGGGGCTCCTCGTCGTCCTTCGACGGCGGACGCAGCTCGTCCATCGGGAAGGACATGACGTCCGTGGGCCCGGGCAGGTCCATCCACTGGATGTGGAGCTGCTCCATCGCCGCCGCGTCCACGACGATCACCGAGAGCTCGGAGAGCGGGTGGATGCGCATGCGCGCGAGCGCGTAGCGGGCGATGTCGAGGATCGACTGCTCGTCGACCTCGGTACCGGACTCGTTGTTGACGTCGATCGACATGGTGCTTGTGTGCTACTTCCCGTTGCGGATGTCGTACTGCTCGTACGCGTCGACGATACGGCCGACGAGCTTGTGCCGGACGACATCCTGCGACGTGAGCATCGAGAAGTGCACGTCCTGGACACCGTCGAGGATGTCGCGGACCTGCCGCAGACCGCTCTTCGTCCCGCCCGGCAGGTCGACCTGGGTGATGTCACCGGTGATGACGATCTTCGAGTCGAAGCCGAGGCGGGTGAGGAACATCTTCATCTGCTCGGGGTTCGTGTTCTGCGCCTCGTCGAGGATGATGAACGCGTCGTTCAGCGTGCGTCCGCGCATGTACGCCAGGGGCGCGACCTCGATCGTCCCGCTCGCCATGAGCTTGGGGATCGAGTCGGGGTCGAGCATGTCGTGCAGGGCGTCGTACAGCGGCCGCAGGTACGGGTCGATCTTCTCGTAGAGCGTGCCGGGCAGGAAGCCGAGCCGCTCGCCCGCCTCGACGGCGGGCCGGGTCAGGATGATCCGGTTGACCTGCTTGGACTGCAGGGCCTGGACCGCCTTCGCCATGGCGAGATAGGTCTTGCCGGTACCGGCGGGGCCGATGCCGAAGACGATCGTGTGCTTGTCGATCGCGTCGACGTACCGCTTCTGGTTGAGCGTCTTGGGACGGATGGTCCGGCCGCGGCTGGAGAGGATGTTCTGCGTGAGCACCTCGGAGGGCGTCTCGACGGCCGCCTCCCCGGTCTCCTCCCGGAGCATGGCGATCGAGCGTTCCACTGCGTCCTCCGTCATCGGCTGACCGGTGCGGAGCACCAGCATCATCTCGTCGAACAGGCGCTGTATCAGGGCGACTTCCACGGCGTCGCCGACCGCGCTGACCTGGTTGCCCCGGACGTGGATGTCGGTTCCCGGGAACGACCGCTCGATCACGCGGAGCAGGGAGTCACCGGAGCCGAGGATGGTCACCATGGGGTGCTTCGCCGGGACGGTGAAGTGGGCGCGGGCCTGTCCGGGCGCCTCGTCGCGGGGCGCACCGTTGTGGGCTGTGGGTGTCTGAGTCATGGGCCGGCACTGTGGCCTGCGCATACCTCCCGTTGCAGGGTTCTCGCTGCTCGACAACCTCTCGGGTACCAAGCCTACGACCCGGCGGTGACAGGCCGAAGGGATTTACGAGTGGGCCGCCCGGAAGCCGATCGTCGGCACGGCCCTGCGCAGCGGCCAGGGGCGGGCGG
>NZ_MWIG01001045.1:0-2509 GCF_002156145.1 Streptomyces sp. NRRL B-24572
CTCGTCGAGGAGGGCGAGCGCGGTGGCCTTGCGGCCGCTGCCGGGTTCGCCGCAGAGGACGAGGACCCGGTGGTCGCGGAGGCGGTCCCGCATCCGGGCGTAGCCGGCGGTCGCGCAGTACACCCGGCCCAGGTGGTCGAGCGTCTCGGGCGGGACGGGGCCCTGGACGAAGAGCGAGCGGTCGGAGCCGTGGAGGGCGAAGATCTGGTTGCCCTCGAAGACGGTGCCGTCGCCGTGGATGGTGGTCAGCCGGTCGGCCGCGCCGCCCGCCCAGGTGCGGACGGCCCGGAGCGCGGTGGCGGCGCCGCCGGTGTCGCTCTCGCCGCCGAGGGGTCCCCGGTCGGCGGTGGCGAAGACGCTCGGCTCGCGCGACTGCTCGCCGGCGGAGTCACCGCGCTCGCGGTCCCGGTCGCGGTCGCGGTCGCCGCGGTCCCGGTCCCGGTCGCCGCGCTCGCGGTCCCGGTCACTACGGTCACCCCGGTCACTACGGTCACCGCGGTCACCGCCTCGTTCGCCGCGGTCACCGCCCCGGTCCTGTCCGTCGCCCCGGCCGCCTCCGTCGCCCCGGTCGTGGCCGGAGTCGGGGGTGTCGCTCCCGGCCGCCGGCTCGTCCTGGTCGCTCACTGCGGTTCACCCGCCCCCGCGGCAGGGCCTTTGCGGATGCCGGTGAAATCCCCGTGGATGGTGTTGCCGTGGACGTCGAGCAGGTCTCCCCCGACGTGGTACGTACGGTTCCCGCCCCCGGTCCGGGGCGTTGGGCCGTCCCCCCGCGACGGCCCAACGCCGGTCCGTGAACCCCCCTCCGCCCCGGGCAGCGGCGGGGCGGTGCTGCGCGGTACGTGGAACCACGCGGTCTCGTCGGTCTCCTTGGACCGGATGCGGGCCGACCGGTAGTGCGCCGGCTCGACGTACCGCCCGCCCTCGGCGACCACGTTCCCGTACAGCCAGTCGGAGACGACGATCAGGAGGTCGACCTCGGGGCTCTCCGCCATGATCCGCTTGGCGGGGGCGCTGTCGCAGAGCCGGGCGGCGAGGTCCACCGCCCGCCCGACGAGCCCGTGCCCGTCCTGGGCGACGAGCCCCGCGTTCATGCCGATCCGCAGCCGCAGGCGGCGGCTCCGGCCCGTGTTGTGGGCGCGCAGGCTCTCGTAGAGGGTGTCGATCCACCGTCCGACCATGAGGGTCGGCGGCACGTCGGGGCGCAGGGCCGCGAGGATGCCGTCCCCCCTGTCCTCCTGGTGGAAGGTGCCGGGTTCGACGCCGACGGAGCCGTACGCCTCGTCGAAGGCGGCGTACATCGCGGCCCGGTGCAGCTCCTTCTCGGCCATGCCCAGGGTCCCGGAGCCGCAGATGTCGCCGAAGACGACGAACCGGTGGATCCCGCCCGCTACCCCGTTCACTTCCGCACTGCTCACTCTCGGACTCCCTGTGTGTGGTGCCGTGGTGGTGCGCGTGTCGCATGTCCAGACTGGCCGCGCGGCGCGGCCGGCGATGTAGCCGTTTACACACCCGGCGGAAATGCGGCCGCCGGGTTTCCGCCGGGGCGTGCGCGCCCCTGCGCGAGCAGCACCAGGACCGGCATGTCGAGGACGACGACGGTGCGGTTCGCGGTGCGGACGACGTCCTGCTCCCTGAGCAGGCGCAGGGCCTTGGCCACCGCCTCTCGGGTGGCTCCGATGGCCGCCGCCAGGTCGTGCTGGGGCAGCGGAAGGTCGAGTACGGTGCCGCCGTCGGCCCGGCGTCCGGCGCGCTCGGCCAGTTCGACGAGGCGGGCGGCGAGGCGCTGGAGGACGGTCTCGGAGGCGAGCGCGCGGCGTTCGACGTCGGCGCTGCGCAGTCGGGTGGCGAGCTGACGCATGATCAGCGCGGTGGCGTGCGGCCGGGCGGCGAGGAAGCGCCGGAACCGGTCGCCGGAGACGGCCACCGCCTCGACCGTGCCGAGGGCGGTGACGCTGGCGCTGCGCGGGCCCCGGTCGACGGCGGCGAGGTCGCCGACGACCTCGCCCGCGCCGCGCAGGGCGAGGATGAGCCGCGATCCGCGCTCGGTGCCGACGGAGACGACGGACCAGCCGGAGAGGAGCGCGAGGACGTAGGCGCTGGTGTCGCGTTCGCGGATCATCACCTCCCCGGGTTCGTAGACGCGCCGGGCGCCCTCGGCGAGCAGCGACCGCCGGTCGGCCGCGGGGAGGGCGTGGAGGAAGGAGCGGTCCTGGCCGAAGAGACTCATCGCCGCTCACCCCCGTACCGTCCGCGGGTCCTCCGGGGAAGACCGTCCACCGGTGGCCGACCGGCGCTTTCGTGTGTGTGTTCCCACCTCATGTGACCTGCTGCGCCACACTGTTGACGCTGTGTCACGTCATGGGGTGAAGAACGCTAGAGGGTGCGGAAGAAACGCGTCAACGGGCACGGGGGGCGCAGGGGAGCGCCGCCGTCGGCACCCCTGCGCCCCCCCGTGGAAGCGCCCCGGCGGGCTTCGCGAAGCCTTGGTGAAGGCTTCGCGAAGCCCGCC
>NZ_MWIG01001046.1:0-3873 GCF_002156145.1 Streptomyces sp. NRRL B-24572
CCGGTACTGGAACGGGGGCGGGCCGGCTCGTGCCGGGCACCCACGCGCCCCCGTTCCAGTACCGGATGTATCCGGGAATGGACGGGTCCGGGTAGTACCCCGCCTGCGGTACCTCGCCGCCGCCTCCAGGAGGAGTAGCCACTGCCCCGACTCCGTTCAGTCACAACGCCTTTGATCCGCACGGCCCGCTCGCCGGGCGTGCCGCGCCCAAGGAGGACAGTAACGAAGAACGTCCCCGCGGGGACAAGGAGCCCACGAGAAAGCCCGCCTTCGGGGGACACGTACCGGAATCGATCACTCCCCGTGATGTTCGGGCCGTTGCATCCTGCCCGGTGGACCCCCCGGAAAAACTTCCCGAAAAAACTTCCCGAAGTCGCGTAATGAACCGCGTCCACCCCGCTCTCTCCAGGTGAAGGCCCACCCGGGACCCGTACGCGAGAAGGAGCAGGACCATGCAGAACACCGACAACACCACCGTCGAGCGCGAGCTGGAACTGAAGCTGGTGCTCTCCCCCGAGCGCTCCGTCCCCGTCCCCGCCCGGCTCGCCTACCGGACCGACGACCCGTACGCCGTCCACATCACCTTCCACATCGGCACCGACCACCCGGTCAACTGGACGTTCGCGCGCGAGCTGCTCGTCGAGGGCGTCTTCCGGGCCTGCGGCCACGGGGACGTCCGCATCTGGCCCACGAAGGTCGACGGCCGCAACGTCATCCTGATGGCGCTCTCCTCCCCCGACGGCGACGCCCTGCTCGAAGCGCCGTCCGCGCAGGTGTCCGCGTGGCTGGAGCGGACCCTGCACGCGGTGCCGCCGGGCACCGAGTCCGAGCGGCTCGGCATCGACGACGGGCTCGCGGAGATCCTGGCGACCACCGTGGTCGCCGACGACCTGTGGCTGCGCGACCCGTGGCCGTCGGACGAGTCCCAGGACGGCGAGCTGTGAACCCGGCTCGGTCAGAACAGCTTTCCGGGGTTGAGCAGCCCCAGCGGGTCGAAGGCGGCCTTGATGCCCCGCTGGAGTTCGAGGCCGACCGGCCCCAGTTCCCGTGCCAGCCACTCCTTCTTGAGGACGCCCACGCCGTGCTCGCCGGTGATCGTGCCGCCGAGGGCGAGCCCGAGCGCCATGATCTCGTCGAAGGACTCCCGCGCCCGCCGCGACTCGTCCTCGTCGGTGCGGTCGAAGCAGACGACGGGATGGGTGTTGCCGTCGCCGGCGTGCGCACAGACGCCGATGGTCAGGTGGTACTTCTCCGCGATCGCCGCCGTGCCGTCGAGCATCTCGGCGAGCCGCGTCCGCGGCACGCACACGTCGTCGATCATCGTCGCGGACTTGATCGTCTCCAGGGCGGTGAGGGAGAGCCGGCGCGCCTGGAGGAGGAGTTCGGACTCGGCGGTGTCCGCGGCCGGGACGACCTCGGTGGCGCCCGCCGCCGCACACAGCTCCCCGACGGCGGCCAGGTCGGCGGCCGGGTCCGGGGTGTCGAAGGCGCACAGGAGCAGCGCCTCGGTGGTGTCGGGCAGACCCATGCGCGCCAGCTTGTTGACGGCCTGGACGGTGGTGCGGTCCATGAGTTCGAGCAGCGACGGGGTGTGGCCGCGCTCCATGATCGCGCAGACGGCCTCGCAGGCGGCGGCCGCGGAGGGGAACTCGGCGGCGAGCGCGAGCTGCGCGGGCGGCTGCGGCTTGAGCGCGAGCACGGCCCCGACGACGATGCCGAGGCTGCCCTCGGAGCCGACGAAGAGCCGGGTCAGGTCGTATCCGGCGACGCCCTTCGCGGTGCGCCGGCCGGTGCGCAGGAGCCGCCCGTCGGCGAGGACGACGTCGAGGCCGAGGACGTACTCGGCCGTCACCCCGTACTTGACGCAGCACAGGCCGCCGGAGGCGGTGCCGATGTTCCCGCCGATGGTGCAGGTCTCCCAGCTGGAGGGGTCCGGCGGGTAGTACAGGCCGTGTTCGGCGACGGCGCGGGACAGCACGGCGTTGACGACGCCCGGTTCGACGACGGCGATCCGGTCGACCGGGCTGATCTCCAGGATGCGGTCCATCTTGACGAGGGAGAGCACGATGCAGCCGTCGGAGGCGTTGGCGCCGCCTGACAGGCCCGTGCGGGCGCCCTGCGGGACGACGGGGACGCGGAGTTCGGTCGCGGTGCGCATGACGTGCTGGACCTGCTCGACCGTGCGCGGGAGCACGACGGCCGCGGGGGTGCCCGCCGCGCAGAAACTCGCCATGTCGCGCGCGTAGGAGGTGGTGACGTCCGGGTCGGTGAGGACCGTGTCGTCGGGGAGCACGGCGCGCAGCCGCGCCACGAGATCGTTCCGCTGAAGATCGTCCATGCGTCCAGCGTGGCACCCGGGGCCATCGGTGTGAACCTTCCGGAGCGGGCGCTTCGTGTGCTCTTCGTACAGGCGGGCGCGGCGCACAGTGAGCGCCATGAAGACCGAGAACGTGTCGAGGGCGGTCCTGGCGGCCGGGGTGGGAGCGGTGCTCGCGGCGACGGCGCTGGTGTACGTGCCCGAGCTCGCCGGCCAGGGTCCGCCGCCCCCGCCGGGACCGGCGGAGCGGGCGGTGATCGCGGCCCACGCGGGCGCGCAGGCCGCGCTTCCGGACCTGGCCGCGCTGATCGCCGACCGGGAGGAGTGGCTGCGGGCCCATCCGGACGACGAGGCGTCCTGGGCGGAGTTGGGCGCGGCGTACACGGAGCGGGGCGGCCGCCTCGGAGACGTACGGGACTATCCGCGGGCCGAGCGGGCGCTGCGGCGCTCGCTCGCCGAACGGCCCGCCGCGCGCGGCAACCTGGAGGCGCAGCTGGGGCTCGGGGCGCTCGCGGGGGCGCGGGGCGACTGGAAGACGGCGAAGGAGTGGGGCGAGCGGGTGCGGAAGGCCGACCCGCGCCGGTGGCCCGCGTACCCGGTCCTGATGGACGCGTACAACGGCCTCGGGGAGTACAAGGCGGCCCAGAAGGCCCTGGAGAGCCTGGAGAAGCTCCACGCGGGCGCGGTGGCACGGGGCAGGGCGGCGGAGAGCTACCGCGACCGGGGCTGGCGGGAGGACGCCGACGCGGCGGCCCTCGACGCGGCGGCGCTCGCGGAGACGGACCCGGAGAAGGCGGCGGCCCTCGCGCGGCTCGGGGACCTGGCGTGGGAGCGGGGCGAGGCGGAGGAGGCCCTCGGGCGGTACGGGGCGGCGCTGCGGCTCGTACGGGACCACGGGCCCTCGCTCGCGGGCCGGGCGCGGTCCCTTGCGGCCCTCGGCCGCACGGAGGAGGCGGTGCGCGAGTGGCGGACGGCCCTGGCGCGGCTGCCGCTGCCGGAGTACCTCCTGGAGGCGGGCGAACTGTACGAGTCGCTCGGCCGGGAGGAGGAGGCGCGGGCGCTGTACGGACGGCTGCGGGCGGGGACGTGGGCGGCGGCGGAGGTGCCGCTGGGCCTCCTGGACGCGGACCACGGCGACCCGGCCGCGGCGGTGGTCCGGATGCGGGCGGAGTGGGCGCGGGGGCACCACTCGGTGCGGGTGGCGGACGCGCTGGGCTGGGCGCTGCACCGCTCGGGCGCCTCGAAGGAGGCTCTGGGCTATGCGAAACGCGCCACGGAGGAGGGGCTCCGCAGCGCGCTCTTCGCGTACCACCGGGGCGAGATCGAACGGGCCCTGAACCAGACGGGTCCGGCGCGGCGGCACCTGGAGGAGGCGCTGCGGATCCATCCGTCCTTCTCGCCGCTGTACGCCCGGAGGGCGTCGGAGGCGCTGGCGGCGCTGGACGCCCTCCCGGACGAACTTCCCGCGGAGCTGCGCGCCAGGCCGACGCCCGCGCGACGCAGCTGAACGGGCCCGGCCCACCCCCCGTCGTGGGCCGGGCCCGGGCCCGTGTGCC
>NZ_MWIG01001047.1:0-5087 GCF_002156145.1 Streptomyces sp. NRRL B-24572
GTCCAGCTGCTCTTCTGGTTCAACATCGGCGTGCTCTACCCGCAGATCCTCGGCGTGAACACGGTCAACCTCCTCGGCCCCGTCGCCGTCGCCGTCATCGGCCTGACCCTGCACGAGGCCGCCTACGCCGCCGAGGTCGTCCGCGGCGGCATCCTCTCCGTCGACCGGGGCCAGATCGAGGCCGCCCAGTCCCTCGGCCTCGGCCGGTGGCGCCGGCTCACCCGGATCGTGCTGCCGCAGGCCATGCGCGCCATCGTCCCGCCCGCCGGGAACATGCTGATCGGCACCCTCAAGGGCACCTCGATCGTCTCCGTCATCGCCGTGCAGGACCTGCTCTACTCGACCCAGCTCGTCTACCACCGCACGTACGAGGTCATCCCGCTGCTGCTCGTCGCCACGCTCTGGTACGTCGCCGTCACCTCGGTCCTCTCCGTCGGCCAGTACTACGTCGAGCGGCACTACGCCCGCGGAACGGCCGGTGCCCGATGAGCACGAGCCCCTCCCTCGTGATCGTGGGCGCCGGGCCGCGGGGGACCGGCTTCCTCGAACGGCTCGCCGCCAACCTGCCCGAGCTGTACGGCGACGGGCCCCTCGACGTCCACCTCGTCGACCCGCATCCGCCGGGACCCGGCCGGATCTGGCGCACCGCGCAGTCCCCGCTGCTCTGGATGAACTCCCAGGCCGAGGACGTCACGATGTTCACCGACGAGAGCGTGGACCTCGAAGGGCCCGTCCTCCCCGGACCCACCCTCGCCGAATGGGCCGGCATCGACGGCCGCACCTTCCCCACCCGCCCCCAGCAGGGCGCCTATCTGCGCTGGGTGTACGAGCGGGCCCGCGCCGCCCTGCCCGCCACCGTCACCGTCCACGAGCACCGCACCACCGCCCTGCGGATCGGCGGACCCCGCGACGGACGCCAGCGGGTCTGGCTGGAGGGCACCGCCGTGCCCCTCCTCGCCGACCTCGTCGTCCTCACCGTCGGCCACCTCGACGCCGAACCCGACCGGGAACAGCGGGAACTCGCCGACTTCGCCGCCCGCCACCGACTCGTCCACCTCCCGCCCGACTTCACCGCCGACACCGACCTCACCGCCCTCCCCGCAGGCGAACCCGTCCTCGTCCGCGGCTTCGGCCTCGCCTTCGTCGACCTGATGGTCCTGCTCACCGAAGGCCGCGGCGGACGGTACGAAGGGGAGGGCGACGAGCTCGTCTACCTGCCCTCCGGCAAGGAGCCGGTCCTGCACGTCGGATCACGCCGGGGCGTCCCGTACCACGCGAAGATCGGCTACGTCCTCGACGGCGAACGGCCGCCGCTGCCCCGCTTCTTCGGCACCGAGCAGACCGACGCCCTGCTCCGGCGCACCGGACCGATCGACTTCCGTCGTGATGTGTGGCCGCTCATCGACAAGGAACTCGGCTGGGCCCACTACCACCGGCTCTTCTCCACCCACCCCGAGCGGACCGCGCTCGCCCGGAGCGACTTCGAGAAGGCCTACGAGGAGGCGCCGCCCCGCGGGGCCGAGCTCGCCGCGCTCGTCGCCGCCGCCGTCCCCGACCCCGCAGACCGGCTCGACCTCGACGCCCTCGACCACCCCCTCGACGGCATCCGCTACGACTCCGCCGAAGCCCTCCAGGAGGGCCTGCGCGACTACATCACCGCGGACGTGACCCGCCGCCACGACCCCGCCCACAGCCCCGACGCCGCCGTCTTCGCCGGCCTGCTCTCCGTCTACGGCCAGCTCCTGCGGCTCGGCAAGCGCCTCGACCCCGGCGGCTGGTGGCACGGCTTCTTCAGCTACCTCGCCTCCGGGCCGCCGGGACCCCGGCTGCGGCAGCTCCTCGCGCTCTCCCGCGCCGGCGTCGTCCGCTTCCTCGGCCCCCAGGTCAGAGTCGAGGCCGACGAGCGACGCGGCCTGTTCCGCGCCGCGTCCGCCGCCGTACCGGGGGAGTGGACCGAGGCCCGCGCCCTCGTCGAGGCCCGGATCCCCGACCCCACCCTGGAGCTCAGCGGCAGCCCGCTCCTCCGCGCCCTGTACGAGGAGGGGACCCGCGCCACCGCCGGCGGCCTCCTCGTCGTCGACCCCGTCGACGGCCGGATCCTGGAGCACGACGGACGCCCGCACCCGCGCCGCTTCGCCCTCGGACCGCACACCACCGCCCGCACCGGCAGCGCCTTCACCCGGCCCCGTACCGGCGGGGTCGCCTTCGGGCAGAACGACGTCACCGCGCGGACCGCCCTCGCCTTCCTGCGCGACCGGGAGTGTCGGCTCCCCGCCCCGCTGAGCGCCTGACCCGCGCCGCACCTCCCGCCGCCCGATCCTTCTCCGAGGAACCGCCATGTCTCTCACCAGCGATCCGCCCGTCGCCGACCCCGTGACGAAGGAGCCGGAGCCCACCGCGCCCGCACTCGTCGTCGTACCCGTGCGTCACCCCTGGCGCTGGGCGGCCGTCGCCGCCACCGCCGTCCTGCTCGTCCAGTTCGCCCACGGGCTCGTCACCAACCCCGGCTGGGAATGGGACGTCTTCGCCGCCTTCTTCACCACCGAGACGATCCTCCACGCCGTCTGGATCACCCTCCAGCTCACCTTCTACGGCACCGCGCTCGGCTTCGCGATCGGCATCGTCCTCGCCTTCATGCGCCTGTCCGCCAGCCCGTTCCTGCGGGCGGTCGCCTTCGGCTACATCTGGGCCTTCCGCTCCATCCCGCTCATCGTCCAGCTGCTCTTCTGGTTCAACCTGGCCTACCTCTACGAGGAACTGAGCATCGGCATCCCCTTCGGGCCGAGCTTCCTCTCCTTCGACACGATGGGCCTCGTCGGCGAGATGAGCGCCGCCGTCCTCGGGCTCGCCCTCCACCAGGCGGCCTACGCGGCGGAGATCGTCCGCGGCGGCGTACTCGCCGTGGACGAGGGCCAGTTGGAGGCCGCGGCCTCCCTCGGCATCCCCAGGCTCCGGCAGGTGCGGCGGATCGTGCTGCCGCAGGCGATGCGCTCGATCCTGCCCAACGCCGCCAACGAGATCATCTCGCTCTTCAAGGGCACCTCGATCGTCTCCGTCATGGCGATCGGCGAACTCTTCTACCAGGTCCAGGTCGTCTACGGCCGCAACGGACGCGTCGTCCCGCTCCTCATGGTCGCCACCGCCTGGTACGTCCTGCTCACCACCGTGCTCTCCGTCGTCCAGCACTACGTCGAACGCCACTACGCGAAGGGGAGCGTCCGATGAGCTCCGTCACCAAGACCGCCGTCCCCGCCGCCGTCCCCGCCGAGGCCGTCGGCGGGACCGCCGCCACCGCCAAGGTCGAGATCCGCGCCGTCCACAAGCGCTTCGGCGCCCTCCACGTCCTGCGCGGCATCGACCTCGACGTCCGGGCCGGCGAGGTCACCGTCGTCCTCGGCCCCTCGGGCTCCGGCAAGTCCACCCTGCTGCGGACCATCAACCACCTGGAGAAGGTCGACAGCGGCACGGTCGGCGTCGACGGCGTCCTCGTCGGCTACCGCCGCTCCGGGAACAAGCTCTACGAGCTGCGCGAGCGCGAGATCCTCAAGCAGCGCACCCGGATCGGCTTCGTCTTCCAGAACTTCCACCTCTTCCCGCACCTCACCGTCCTCGAGAACATCGTCGAGGCGCCCGTCTCGGCCCTGAAGCGGCCCCGCAAGGAAGCCGAGGCCACGGCCCTGGCCCTGCTCGAACGCGTCGGCCTCGCCGACAAGGCGGCGGCCTACCCCAAGCAGCTCTCCGGCGGACAGCAGCAGCGGGTCGCCATCGCCCGCGCGCTCGCCCTGGAACCGAGCCTGCTCCTCTTCGACGAGCCGACCTCCGCGCTCGACCCCGAACTCGTCGGCGAGGTCCTCGACGTCATCAAGGACCTGGCCGCCTCCGGCACCACCATGATCGTCGTCACCCACGAGATCGGCTTCGCCCGCGAGGTCGCCGACACCGTGGTCTTCATGGACGAGGGCCGGATCGTCGAGCAGGGCTCGCCGGCCGAGGTCCTCGACAGCCCCCGCCACGAGCGGACCCGCGCCTTTCTTTCCAAGGTTCTCTGACCCCCCCTCAGCCAAAGGAGCAGTACCGCCATGAAGACCCGTCGTACCGTCCTCGCCGCCCTCGCCTCGCTCACCGCCCTCGGAGTCCTCACCGCCTGCGGCTCCGGCGACGCCGCCGTCGGCGAGATCAAGCCGGAGGGCCAGAAGGACACCGGCATCAACATCGGCCCCGACCAGAACCGCATCCACACCGCCAAGGTCGACACGATCGCCGGCAAGCTGCCGGAGGCCGTCCGCAAGAGAGGCACCCTGCTCCTCGGCGTCTCCGCCAACAGCAACCCGCCGCTCGCCTTCCGCGCCACCGACGACAAGACGCTGATCGGCGTGGAAGTCGACCTCGCCACCCTCGTCGCCGACACCCTCGGTCTGAAGCCCGAGTTCAACCCGGTCTCCTGGGAGAACCTCTTCGTCGGCCTGGACAGCGGCAAGTACGACGCGGTCTTCTCCAACGTCACCGTCACCGAGGAGCGCAAGGACAAGTACGACTTCGCCACCTACCGCCTCGACGACCTCGCCTTCGAGGCGAAGAAGGGGTCCGGCTGGACGGTGAAGGGCCCCGAGGACGTGTCGGGCAAGCGGATCGCCGTCGGCAGCGGCACCAACCAGGAGAAGATCCTCGTCGACTGGTCCAAGCAGAACGAGAAGGCCGGCCGCAAGCCCGTCGAGATCAAGTACTACAACAACGCCTCCGACTACTACCTCGCCCTCCAGTCCGGCCGGATCGACGGCTACCTCGGCCCCAACCCCGCCGTCGCCTACCACGTGGCCGCCGACGGGAAGACCGAGGCCGTCGGCAAGTTCTCCGGGGCCGGTGCAGGACTCCAGGGCAAGATCGCGGCCACCACGAAGAAGGACAGCGGCCTCGTCGCCGCCTACGCCGCCGCCATCGACCACCTCATCGAGAACGGTACGTACGCACAGGTCCTCAAGCGGTGGGGGCTGAGCACGGAGGCCGTGCCGAAGTCGGAGATCAACCCGCCCGGGCTGCCCCGCACCAAGAACTGACCCGCGTAGCCCTCGGGCGGGTTGATCTCCGAC
>NZ_MWIG01001048.1:0-539 GCF_002156145.1 Streptomyces sp. NRRL B-24572
GTCACCGTCGCCTTCACCGGTGGTGAGGCGGCCTCCCCGGCACACGTGCACAAGCTCCAGCGGCTCAAGCCCGGCATCAGGGTCGTCAACGGCTACGGCCCGGCCGAGTCCATGGGTTTCACGACCACCCACACGATCGAGCCCGGCGACACGCTGATTCCGGTCGGCGCGCCGCTGGTGAACAAGGCCGCCTACGTCCTCGACGTACATCTGAACCTGTGTGCGCCGGGGGTGACCGGTGAGCTGTATCTGGCCGGCGAGGGCCTCGCCCACGGGTATCTGGGCCGGTCCGATCTGACCGCGACCCGTTTCGTGCCGAACCCCTTCGCCACGGATGGCGGGCGGCTGTACCGGACGGGCGACCTGGCCCACTTCGACCGGCACGGCCGGCTGCACTACGACGGCCGGGCCGACGACCAGATCAAGATCCGTGGTTTCCGTGTCGAGCCGGGGGAGACCGAGGCCGCGCTCCTCACCCACCGCGCGGTGACCCAGGCCGTCGTCACGGTCCACCACGAACAGCTCGCCGCGTACGTCGT
>NZ_MWIG01001049.1:0-548 GCF_002156145.1 Streptomyces sp. NRRL B-24572
GTCACCGTCGCCTTCACCGGCGGCGAGGCGGCCTCCCCGGCACACGTGCACAAGCTCCAGCGGCTCAGGCCCGGCATCAGGGTCGTCAACGGCTATGGCCCGGCCGAGTCCATGGGTTTCACGACCACCCACACGATCGAGCCCGGCGACGAGCCGCACACGCTGGTTCCGGTCGGCGCGCCCTTGGTGAACAAGGCCGCCTACGTCCTGGACCCTCATCTGAACCTGTGTGCGCCGGGGGTGACCGGTGAGCTGTATCTGGCCGGCGAGGGCCTCGCCCACGGGTATCTGGGCCGGTCCGATCTGACCGCGACCCGTTTCGTACCGAACCCCTTCGCCACGGATGGCGGGCGGCTGTACCGGACGGGCGACCTGGCCCACTTCGACCGGCACGGCCGGCTGCACTACGACGGCCGGGCCGACGACCAGATCAAGATCCGTGGTTTCCGTGTCGAGCCGGGGGAGACCGAGGCCGCGCTCCTCACCCACCGCGCGGTGACCCAGGCCGTCGTCACGGTCCACCACGAGCAGCTCGCCGCGTACGTCGT
>NZ_MWIG01000105.1:0-5685 GCF_002156145.1 Streptomyces sp. NRRL B-24572
GCGGTGCGCCCCTCTTTCGTACGCGTTCTCCGTACGCGTCAGGCCGCGGCCGGCCGGATCCGGTTCGTCCGGGACAGGAACTCCGTCTCGCGCAGCGCCCGGGTGGCGTTGGCGTGGGCGAGGCCGACGAGTTCCTGGGCGGTCCAGCCCCGGCGGAGCAGCTCCGCGAAGAGCGGTACGTAGCCGGTGGCCGGGGCGGTGGTGTGGGAGACGCCCGTGCAGTGCGGGCCCGCCTGTGCCCGTACCCGGTCGAGGACGTCGGCGGTGGCCGCCGGGTCCTCGGTGACGGTGACCATGAGGACGGCGCCGTTCCCGCCGAGGAGGCCGAGGACCTCGTCCGGCAGGGTCTCGGGGGCGGCCAGGGTCAGCAGCGCCGGGGCCCGGGTGACGGCGAGGGCGCGGCGGACCGTGTCCGGGTCGGCGCCGGAGAGGTCCACGGCGAGGCCGATGCGGTTCATCTCCCGTACGGCGTCGCGGGCGAAGCGGTCGAAGCGGGTGAGGTTCACGGCCCGTACGCCCAGGGCGTGGTAGGCCCGCAGGGTGGCCGCGGAGCCGCCGAGCGCCGTCCAGCTGACCGGACCGAGCAGGGCGGCGACGCGGCCGCAGTTGCGGGCGTGGGCCAGCTCGGACGTCGTGTGCGCGAGGCGCAGGTCCTCGGGGCAGGCGGCGACGAGGGCCCGGACGGAGTCGATCCGCCGCAGGGTCCCGATGACGCCCTCGTCGTCCTCGGTGTGCAGGGACCACAGTTGGGCCCCGGCCTCCGCGGCACGGACGGGCGGCAGGTCCTCGGGGTCGAGCGACCCGGGGAGTTCGGTGTGGCCCTCGGTGACGGACTGCGCGGCGAGGAGGGCCCGGGCTCGTGCCGTCTCGTCGAGCGGCGGAGGTGGCTCCGGGGCGGCGGGCACGGTCGGGAGGGTGGTGGGATGGTCGTCTAGCAGTTCCGCCATGGTCTTACTCCGAACTCGGCGATGCAGTACCGCCCCGCCGAGAGCGGCGGGGCAGTACCGTCCACCGTGCCACCGGCCCCCTCGGGGGGCTCGGTGGGCTGGACCGTCCGGGTGAGGACCCGTCAGACGGTCCCTACGGCGCGGCGGGCGCGTCGAGTACGTCGATCGTGGCGTTCGACGGGGCCGTACGGGCCTTCAGGTCGCGGGAGACGGCCTCCGCGTCGCGCAGGACGCGGACCGCGTTGGACCAGGTCAGCTTGGCCAGGTCCTGGTGCGACCAGCCGCGGTGCAGGAGCTCCGCGATCAGGTTCGGGTAGCCGGCGACGTCGTCGAGACCGGCCGGGGTGAAGGCCGTGCCGTCGTAGTCGCCGCCGATGCCGATGTGGTCGATGCCGGCGGCCTCGCGCATGTGGTCGAGGTGGTCGGCGACCGTGGAGACGGTGGCGATGGGGCGCGGGTGGAGCGCCTCGAAGGCGCGGTGGACCTCCATGCCGCGCGGGGTGGTGTCGAGGTGGTGCAGCCCGTGCGCCCGCATGTTCTCGTCCGCGCGGTTCGTCCACTCGACGGCCTCGGGGAGGATGAACTTGGGCACGAAGGTGGCCATGGCGACGCCGCCGTTGGCGGGCAGCCGCTCCAGGACGTCGTCCGGGATGTTGCGCGGGTGGTCGCAGATCGCGCGGGCCGAGGAGTGCGAGAAGATCACCGGCGCGGCCGAGGCGTCGAGCGCGGCCCGCATGGTGGTCGCGGCGACGTGCGACAGGTCGACGAGCATGCCGCTGCGGTTCATCTCGCGCACGACCTCGCGGCCGAACGCGGTCAGACCGCCGACGCGCGGCGCGTCGGTCGCCGAGTCCGCCCAGTCGTTGTTGTCGTTGTGCGTGAGCGTCATGTAGCGCACGCCGAGGGTGTGCAGCGCGCGCAGGGTGGCGAGGGAGTTGTTGATCGAGTGGCCGCCCTCGGCGCCCTTGAGCGAGGCGATGCGGCCCTGCTTCCGGGCCGCCTCCATGTCGTCGGCGGTCAGGGCGGGCGCGAGCTCGCCCGCGTACCGGTCCAGGAGCTGGTCGACGATGTCGATCTGCTCCAGGGTGGCGCTGACGGCGTGGTCGCCGGTCAGCTCACAGGGCACGTACACCGACCAGAACTGGGCGCCGACCGCCCCGGCCCGCAGCCGGGCGAGGTCGGTGTGGAGCGCACCGGTCTGGTCCGCGCCGATGTCCATCCGGTCCAGGTCGTAGCGCACGTGCTCGCGCAGCGCCCAGGGGAGGTCGTTGTGGCCGTCGACGACGGGGTGGCCCGCGAGCAGCTCGCGGGCCTCCTCCAGCCGGTCCGCCGCGCTCACCTGGCGAAGCCGAAGGACTCGGCGCCCTCGACCTTGGCGCGCAGCCGCTTGCCCTTCTCCGTGGCCTGGTCGTTGAGCTCCTGCTGGAACTCGGTCATCCGGGCGAGCAGGTCGGCGTCGTGTGCGGCGAGCATCCGGGCCGCGAGCAGGCCCGCGTTCCGCGCGCCGGCGACGGAGACCGTGGCGACCGGGACGCCGGCCGGCATCTGCACGATGGACAGCAGCGAGTCCATGCCGTCGAGGTACTTCAGCGGCACCGGCACGCCGATGACCGGCAGCGGGGTGACGGAGGCGAGCATGCCCGGCAGGTGGGCGGCGCCGCCGGCGCCCGCGATGATCGCCTTGAGCCCGCGGCCCGCGGCCTCCTCGCCGTACGCGATCATCTCGCGCGGCATCCGGTGGGCGGAGACGACGTCGACCTCGTACGGGATCTCGAACTCGTCCAGGGCCTGCGCCGCGGCCTCCATCACGGGCCAGTCGGAGTCGGATCCCATGACGATGCCAATGAGCGGATTACTCAACGATGGTTCCTCGCAGATAGCCGGCGGCGTGACGGGCGCGCTCCAGCACGTCGTCGAGGTCGTCGCCGTAGGTGTTGACGTGGCCCACCTTGCGACCGGGCTTCACGTCCTTGCCGTACATGTGGATCTTGAGCTGCGGGTCCCTGGCCATGCAGTGCAGGTACGCGGAGTACATGTCCGGGTAGTCGCCGCCCAGGACATTGCACATCACGGTCCACGGCGCGCGCGGGCGCGGATCGCCGAGGGGGAGGTCGAGAACCGCCCGGACGTGGTTGGCGAACTGCGAGGTGATCGCCCCGTCCTGGGTCCAGTGACCGGAGTTGTGCGGGCGCATCGCCAGCTCGTTGACGAGGATGCGGCCGTCCGTGGTCTGGAACAGCTCGACGGCGAGGTGACCGACGACGTCCAGCTCCTTGGCGATCCGGAGGGCCAGCTCCTGGGCCTGACCGGCCAGCTCCTCGTCGAGGCCGGGCGCGGGCGCGATGACGGTGTCGCAGACGCCGTCGACCTGGCGGGACTCGACGACCGGGTAGGCGACGGCCTGGCCGTGCGGGGAGCGGACGATGTTCGCCGCGAGCTCGCGGACGAAGTCGACCTTCTCCTCGGCGAGGACCGCGACCCCGGCGAGGAAGGCCTCGCGGGCGTCATCGGGCGTGCGGACGAACCAGACGCCCTTGCCGTCGTAGCCGCCGCGCACGGTCTTCAGGATGATCGGGAAGCCGCCGACCTCGGCCGCGAAGGCCTCGGCGTCCGCCGGGTCCGCCACGATGCGGTGCCGGGGGCTCGGCGCGCCGAGCTCGTCGAGCTTCGCGCGCATCACCCCCTTGTCCTGTGCGTGCGCGAGGGCCGCGCGGCCGGGGCGGACGACGACGCCGTCCGCCTCCAGGGCCGCCAGGTGCTCCGCGGGCACGTGCTCGTGATCGAAGGTGATCACGTCGCAGCCGCGCGCGAAGTCACGCAGCGTGTCCAGGTCGCGGTAGTCGCCGATGACGACCTCGCTGACCACCTGGGCCGCGGAGTCCTGCGGGGTGTCGCTGAGGAGCTTGAACTTGATGCCGAGGGGGATACCCGCCTCGTGGGTCATACGGGCGAGCTGCCCGCCTCCGACCATGCCTACTACGGGGAACGTCACCCTCTTAGGGTATCCGCACCATCGGGGAACACTCGTCCGGCTGTGCTTTGGCACAAGCTACGAGCAGGTGGGAGGTGGGCGCGGCACGGGTTGTCCACAGGTTTGCGCGGTACACAGGCGGGTGACAGGGGCGCTGGTTAGAGTGGTTGGGTTGACGTCACCCGGACGTCATCCGGACGGACGGGACAGAGCGATCACCATGAGTGAACCCGGCGCGCTGCGCATGCGACTCCAGGGGCTCTTCCGGGAGGTCGCCAAGTTCGGCGCCGTCGGCGCGGTCGGGGTCCTGGTCGACCTCGGGGTGTTCAACCTCGTCCGCCACTTCTCGGACCTGCCGGTCGTGCGGGCGAGCGTCATCGCCACCGTGGTCGCGATCGTCTTCAACTACCTCGGCTTCCGGTACTTCACCTACCGGGACCGGGACAAGAGCAGCCGCGCCAAGGAGCTGACCCTCTTCCTCGTCTTCAGCCTGGTCGGCCTGGTGATCCAGAACGGTCTGCTGTTCGCGGCGACGTACGGGTTCGGCTGGGACACCCCGCTGCAGAGCAACTTCTTCAAGTTCTTCGGCATCGGCGTCGCGACGCTGTTCCGCTTCTGGTCGTACCGCACGTGGGTGTTCCGCGCGCTGCCGGCGAAGGAGGCCGTGCAGACCGCCGAATCGTTCCTGGAGCAGGCCCCGCGGCAGGCGAGCCGCCGCCAGCCCGACCGCGTCTGACCTGCGCTTCCACCAAAACGGGGCTTACCGTACGGGGCGCTCCTGCGGCCGCTCCGCGATGCCCCTGACCTCCCGGCTCAGGAAGAGCGCGAAGACCGGCGGCTGCTGCTGGAGCAGCTCGAGACGCCCGCCGTCCGCCTCCGCCAGGTCCCGGGCGACCGCCAGGCCGATGCCCGTCGAGCTGCGGCCGCTCACCGCCCGCTCGAAGATCCGCGCGCCGAGGTCGGCGGGGACGCCCGGGCCCTCGTCGGTGACCTCGATCACCGACTGGTTGCCGGTGACGCGGGTGCGCAGGGCGACCGTGCCGCCGCCGTGCATGAGCGAGTTCTCGATCAGGGCGGCGAGGACCTGGGCGACCGCGCCCGGGGTGCCGACCGCCCGCATCCCCTGCTTGCCGGAGTGCACGATGGCCCGCCCCGCGCTGCGGTAGGCCGGGCGCCACTCCTCGATCTGCTGCTTGATCACCTCGTCCAGGTCGAAGGCGACGGCGGAGCCCGTCCGGGGGTCGCGGGAGTTGGTGAGCAGCCGCTCGACGACGTCGGTGAGCCGCTCGACCTGGGTGAGCGCGATCGTCGCCTCCTCCCTGACCGTGTCGAGGTCGTCGGCCATGGCGACCTCCTCCAGACGCATGGAGAGCGCGGTGAGGGGCGTACGGAGCTGGTGGGAGGCGTCGGCGGCGAGCCGGCGCTCGGCGGTGAGCATCCGGGCGATCCGCTCGGCGGAGGCGTCGAGGACGTCCGCGACCCGGTCCAGCTCGGGCACCCCGTACCGCTTGTGCCGGGGCCGCGGATCGCCGGAGCCGAGCCGCTCGGCGGTCTCGGCGAGGTCGGTGAGCGGGGACGCCAGCTTGTTCGCCTGCCGTACGGCGAGGAGGACGGCGGCGACGACCGCGAGCAGGGCCACCGCGCCGATGATCATCAGGGTGCGGCCGACCTCGGCGGTCACCGCCGAGCGGGACTCCTCGACGATCACCGTCTCGCCGCGCTCGCCCTGGGCGAGGTCATCCGGGGCCTCGCCCACGGGCGAGCGCG
>NZ_MWIG01001050.1:0-4254 GCF_002156145.1 Streptomyces sp. NRRL B-24572
GGGGCGTGGAGCGCGGTGCCGGTCCGGGAGGCGTTCCGGCGGGGGGTGCCCGGGGTGCGGTTCGGGGTGTTGCCCTGGGCGGTCCTGTTCGCGCTGCCCGACGAGGTGCTCCCGGCCACGGACGACCTGTCCATGGGCGAACTCCCCGACATCCAGGAGGAGCTCGACGCGTGGGTACGGGAGGCCACCGGTGGACGGATCCGGCGGATGCCGCTCGAACTCGACGGCTCCGAGAGCCTCGTCCTGCTCAACGCGCTTGCGCTGAAGGCTTCTTGGCTGAGTTCCTTCTCCCCTCGCCTCACCCGTGACGAGCCCTTCACCGACGGGTACGGCGACACCCGGCCCGTACCGACCATGCGGCAGCGGATCCCGGCCGGGTGGGTCTGGTACGTGGACGGGGCCACCGTCGTCGAGTTGCCCTGCAAGGGCGAGGGGGGCGTGCGCGTGCGGTTCGTGCTCGGGCCCGAGGGCGCCGGGCCCGCCGAAGTGCTGCCCGCGGCCTGGGCCGGGGCGCGGCGGCCGCTCGTGGCCGATTCGGCCGATCTCGCACTGCCGCGGTTCTCGCTCCGTACGACGACCGACGCGCTCGGACACCTGGCGGTGCTCGGTGTCGTCCGGGCCCTGTGCCCCGGCGCCGACTTCTCGGGGATCTCCGCGGCGGACCAGCACATCGGCAGGGTCGCGCAGTCGGCGGTCGTCGAGGTCTCGGAGGAGGGCGTTGAGGCGGCCGCCGTGACCCAGGTGACGATGACCCGCGGCGCGGTCCCGCCCCGCCACGAGGTGGTGGAGCGGATCGCGTTCGACCGGCCGTTCGGGGTCGTGGTGCTCGACTGGGCGGGGGAGCTGCCGCTCTTCGCCGGCTGGCGGACCAGCGCCCCCGAGTAGGAGGAGCCCCCCCCCGGCCTATCCGACCACGCGGGCCAGGAGCAGGCCGTCGTAGCCCTTCGTGCCGACCGTCTGGATCGCCGTCGCGTCCAGGCGGGGTTCGCGCGCGATCAGGTCGAACATCTCGCGCGTGCCGGTGATCGCCGGGTCGTCGGCGTGCTCGGTGGCGACCCTGCCGTTCCGCACCACGTTGTCGACGATGATCACCGTGCCCGGGCGGGAGAGCTTCAGCGCCCACGCCACGTAATGCGCGTTGTTGACCTTGTCCGCGTCGATGAAGACGAGGTCGAAGGGGCCCGCGCCCTCCGTCTCCAGTTGCGGCAGGGTGTCCAGGGCCGCGCCCGTCCGGACCTCGACGATCTTGTCGAGGCCGGCGCGGGCGATGTTGGCGCGGGCCACGTCCGCGTGGACGGGGGAGTACTCCAGGGTGATCAGCCGGCCGTCGGCGGGCAGCGCGCGGGCCAGCCAGATCGTGCTGTAGCCGCCGAGGGTGCCGATCTCCAGGACGTTCCGCGCGCCCTGCATCCGGGCGAGCAGATGGAGCAGCTTGCCCTGGTTGGGGGCGACGGCGATCTCCGGCAGGCCGGCCGCCGTGGAGTCGGCGAGCGCTGCCGTGAGCGCCTCGTCGGCGGGGGCGATCGTGTCCGTGAAGTACTGGTCGACCGCTGTCCATTGAGGGTTCGTCATGCGGCCGAACGTACACCCGCGTCCCTGCCGGAACGCCGCCTTTTCACCCGTACGGCGAGCAGCGCCGCGAGCAGCAGGCCGCCGCCGGCCGTCAGGAGCCAGACCGGGATGCCGCCCAGGGTCAGCAGCCGGTCGGTGTACTCGACCTCGCGGTACGACGTGTCGGCGACGGCCCTCAGGTGGTGGTCGTCGTCGATCCGCTCGGGGTGCGGGAACTTCTGCTCCAGGATCGTCAGGCGGACCGGCCGGTCGCCCGAGAGCTCCGCGACGGCGCCCCCGGGCCGCTCGATGCGGCCGGCGAACGTCACCTCGGGGCGGTCGCCGCCGATGGGGGAGCGGGGCTCCATCCGGTGCTCGGCGAGGACGTACAGGCCGAGGGTCTGGGGCGTCCGGGCCAGGCGGGAGAGCCGCATGGGATAGACGAGTTCGGAGGAGGCGAAGGCGATCCGCAGCGGGGTCAGCTCGCCGTAGAGGATCGCCCCCTGCTCCTGCGGGGCCAGGCGGACGGCGACGTACTCCCACTTCCGCTCGACGTACGGCCGGAGCGCGCCGGTGAGCCGCTCGGGCAGCTCGAAGCCGTTGGTGTGCAGCCAGTCGCCGAGGGCCTCCGGGTCGGTGGCGGTGAGCCGGGCCACGTCGAAGGGACCGAGCCGTTCGCGCCCGACGACGCCGACGCCGGAACCCGCGCCGGGCGGGGCGGCGGCGGCTCCGTCGCCGTTGGTGCTGTCGAAGGGCCAGTCGCCCCCGCGCGGCCAGAAGTGGTAGCGGTCGCGCTGCTCGGGCTCGGCGAGCCGGTTGAGCTCGTCGAAGAGTGCCGGGTCGCCGAGCCGGACGTCGGCGCGGCCCGGAACCGGCATGATCCAGGCCGCCCGCTCGGCGTTCCCGTGGACGTTGAAGCGCATGACGACGGTCTCGTCGTGCCCGTCCCAGCGGACGGCCGACTCCTCCCGGTCGACGCCGATGCGCTGGGCCTTGTCCGGGATCATGGCGCCGCAGCCGCAGGCGTAGGCCGGTGCGACGAGCGAGCCGGCCTGGAGCGCCAGCAGCGCGATGATGGTGGTCAGGATGCTTCTGAGTGTCCCCCGCATGCGGGGTCAGACGTGGTCGATCGCCTTCCGGTTCCGTGCGGGCGTGCCGGGCCGGGGTGCGGAACCGGAGTTCCCTCACCCCGTACGGGCGTGCCGGGCCGGGGTGCGGAACCGGAGTTCCCTCACCCCGTACGGGCATGTCAGGCCGGGGTGCGGACCCGGAGTTCCTTCACCCCGTTCAGCCAGGCCGCCCGCAGTCGGCGTGGTTCGCCGGCGAGGGTGAGGTCGGGCAGGGCGTCGGCGATCGCGTTGAAGATCAGCTCGATCTCCTTGATCGCGAGGGACTTGCCGAGGCAGAAGTGGGGTCCGCCGCCGCCGAAGCCGAGGTGCGGGTTGGGATCGCGGGTGATGTCGAAGCGTTCGGGGTCGGTGAAGACCTCGGGGTCGTTGTTGGCGGAGGAGTAGAAGAGGCCGACGCGGTCGCCCTTGCGGATCTTCTGCCCGCCGAGTTCGGTGTCCTGGGTCGCGGTCCGCTGGAAGGAGACGACGGGGGTCGCCCAGCGCACGATCTCCTCGGCGGTGGTCGCGGGCCGCTCCCGCTTGAAGAGTTCCCACTGGTCGGGGTGGGTGAGGAAGGCGTGCATGCCGTGGCTGATGGCGTTGCGGGTGGTCTCGTTGCCGGCGACGGCGAGCAGCAGGACGAAGAAGCCGAACTCGTCGGAGGAGAGGTTGCCCTGGCCCTCGGCGGCGACGAGCTGCGACACGATGTCCTTGGCGGGGCACTCCTTGCGGGCGGCGGCCATGTTCATCGAGTAGCCGATGAGTTCCATGGCGGCCTCGGCGCCGATCTCCTCGGTGATGGCGTACTCGGGGTCGTCGTACGCGACCATCTTGTTCGACCAGTCGAAGATCCGGGAGCGGTCCTCCTGGGGGACGCCGATGAGTTCGGCGATGGCCTGGAGGGGGAGCTCGACGGCGACCCGGGTGACGAAGTCGAAGGTGCCGTCGGCGTCCGTGCCGCGCTTCGCCTCCTCGACGATGGCGTGTGCGCGCTCGCGCAGGGCGGTCTCCAGGTTCCGGATCGCGCGCGGGGTGAAGCCCCGCTGGACGATCTGGCGGACCCGGGTGTGCTCGGGCGGGTCCATGTTGAGCATGATCAGCTTCTGGACCTCGATCTGGTCCCGGGTGATGTGCTCGTTGAAGCGGATGACGGCGGTGTTCTCGTTCGAGGAGAACAGCTCGGGGTGGGTGGAGACGTACTTGACGTCCGCGTGGCGCGTGACCGCCCAGTACCCGCCGTCCGCGAAGCCGGTGACGCCGGCCGGCTGGGGGCACCACCACACGGGCGCGGTCTGCCGCAGCCGGGCGAACTCCGGGAAGGGGACGCGGTCGCGGAGCAGATCGGGGTCGGTGGCGTCGAACCCCTCGGGGAGCCCCTGGGAGAGACCGTCGGGGAGTCCCTCGGGGAGCCGTCCTTCGGGGATCCCTTCGGGGGTCCCCGAAGGACGGCTCCCCGAGGGACTCCCCGACGGTCTCTCCCAGGGGCTCCCCGAGGGGTTCGACGCCACCGACCCCGATCTGCTCCGCGACCGCGTCCCCTTCCCGGAGTTCGCCCGGCTGCGGCAGACCGCGCCCGTGTGGTGGTGCCCCCAGC
>NZ_MWIG01001051.1:0-2852 GCF_002156145.1 Streptomyces sp. NRRL B-24572
GGGTGGCCGTTAGCCACCACCCTGCTCTGTGGAGCCCGGACGTTCCTCGGGAAGATCCGAGGATCTCCACGCGGCCGTCCGCCCGGCTCGTCTGCCGTGCCGACCATGCTACCTGCCGATTCAGAGGAAGTCGGCCGTCTCCAGGTCGAAGGCGAAGGGGGCGGGGAGGGGGAGGGGCTTGCCGAAGGGCACACCGTGATGCTCGCGGTAGTCGCCGTTCTCGGGGTCGGTGAACAGCGTCACCGTGGACGTGTCCCGGTCCACGAGCAAGTAGAGGGGGATTCCGGAGCGGGCGTAGCAGCGGCGCTTGACGTCACGATCGACGTCGGCACGCCGGGACGTGACCTCAAGCACCATCGCGACGCCGTCGCACGGCATCCAGGACTCCGCGCCGAGGAAGAGGCGACGCTCCTCCGGAGCGAAGGTTCCGTCAGGAATGACGTGGTCTCTCGGCGCCCCGGCCACCTCCTTCAGGGTGAGCCCCTTGTTTCCTGAGAAATCCATGCCCGTGGTCGCCTTGCGGATCACCTGCTTGACGATCCAGCTGATGTAGTGCTCGTGGTCTCCATCCGGTGGCGGCGTCACGACGATCTCCCCTTCGATCAGCTCCGCCCGGAAGCCTTCCGGCGTGCCCAGCGCCAGAAAGCCCTCCAACAGGCCCTCTGCCTGTGTGAGTGGTGCGTGCGCCATGGCAGTCATGTCGTCAGACTCGGACATCGAGGCACCCGCCGTCCGTCAGATCGGGGTCGTTCCCTCGATCGTGGCACATGATCGAGGACGAGCCCCGGAGCGACCGCTTGACCTTGTCGCAGCGTCAGGGTTTCTACTGGGCGCATGCGTATCGGCGAGATCGCCGCGCTCGTCGGGGTCACCCCCCGGGCCGTGCGGCACTACCACCAGGCGGGGCTGCTGCCCGAGCCCGAGCGGCGGGCCAACGGGTACCGGGAGTACGGGGTCCGGGACGCCGTGCTGCTCGCCCGGATCCGACGGCTGACCGAGCTGGGGCTCGGCCTCGACGAGGTACGGGACGTGCTCGCGGACGACGAGGGGCGGGGGCTCGTGGAGGTGCTGGAGGAGCTGGCGGACGACCTGGCCCGGCAGGAGGCCGTCATCCGGGAGCGCCGGGAACGCCTCGCCCCGCTCCTCGCCGAGGCCCGCGCCGGGCGCCTGCCCGCCGAAGGCCCCGTCTCGCCGGAGCTCGCGGCGCTGCTCGCGGGGCTCGGCGAGCTGCCCGAGTCCCCGATGGCGGCGAAGGACCGGGAGATCCTGGCCCTCCTCGACACCGTCGTCCCCGAGGCGGAACGGGCCCGGCTGATGGAGCTGATGCACGGCGCGGCGGGCAGCGCGCGGGAGCTGTACGCGCTCCTGGACGCCCTCGCCGACGTGGAGGTGGACGACCCCCGGGTGGAGGAGGCGGCCCGCGCCCTGGCCGCCGTCCTGCCGGACGGGATGGCGGTGGAGCTGCCCCCGGAGGGCGCCGGGGGCCTCGCCGACACGTTCTTCGCGGACCTCGCCCCGGCCCAGTCGGCGGCGGTGCGGCGGGCGGTGGGACTGGTGACGGCACGACGGACGGAGGGAACGGAGAGAGGGGAAGCGGACCGATGACGACGCACACCACCCGCGGGCCGGACGAGGGTGCCGTGTCCCGCACCCGCCCGCTGCGGCTCCTGCGTGCGGTCGCCTACGCCGCGCTCCCCGCCGAGTTCGTGCTCTTCGTCCTTCTGCTCGCCGGGGTGCGGATACCCGGTGGCGTGCTCCTCGCCGGGGAGACGGTCGTCTTCGGGCTCCTCCTCGCCGAGGTCCTCGTCTTCCGGCGGTTGCGGCGGCGCGGCCTCTCCGCACGGGAGGCGCTGGGCGAGCTCGTGCCCGAGGTCGTGCTGCGGCTGATCGGGCACGAGCTGCGGCTGATGGCGGGTCTCGTGCGGTGGGCCGGGCGGCGGCGGCACGGGGTCGAGGGGGTCGACGGGGTCTTCCCGCACGCCCGCGACCAGGCCGCGCTGATGTACGGCTTCGCGTTCGTGTGCGTGGTCGAGACGGTCGGCATGTCGTACCTGCTCGCCGAATGGCCCTTCGTCCACGCCGTCTTCCTCGTCCTGGACGTCTACACCGTGCTGTTCGTGCTCGGGCTGCACGCCGCCTCCGTGACCCGCCCGCACACGCTCGCCGGCGGTGTCCTCCGGGTCCGGCAGGGTGCGCACGTCGACGTGCGCGTCCCGGTCGGGCGGATCGCGGCCGTCCGGCGCGAGTCCCTCTTCTCGCACGAGAAGGCCGACGGCGAGCTGAACCTCGCCGTCGGCTCCCAGACCTCCGTCACCATCGAGCTGACCGAGCCGGTCGACGCGCCCCGGCTGCTCGGCGCGCCCCGCCCCGTACGGCTGATCCGGCTGCACGCCGACGAGCCGAAGGCCCTGTACGACGCGCTCACGCGGGCGCGAACAGGACCTTCGCCGTCCCCGGGTCCGCTTCCGACAGTCTGACCCGCAGCCACTCCCCCAACGGCAGCTTCGTCTCCCCGCCCTCGATGCGGGCGACGACCGCAGGGTCCTCCAGGTGGACGGTGCCGACGGCCGGTTCGCGTTCCTTCACGTCGATGACGTACGCGTCGAAGAACTCGCCGATCCGTTCCTTCAGGAGGGCCGCCTCGACGATGTCGACGCTCTCGCGTTCGACGGTGTTGGCGCGGCGGGCGCCGCCGGCCATCTCGTCGGGGAGGGCGGGCAGCGCGGCCCGTACCCACTCGGGCGGCCCGTCCCCGGCGACCGCCGCCACGCACAGCTCGCCCGCGTACCGGTCGACGAGGCGGCGCAGCGGCGCGGTGCAGTGGGTGTACTCGTCGGCGACGGCGGCGTGGA
>NZ_MWIG01001052.1:0-1771 GCF_002156145.1 Streptomyces sp. NRRL B-24572
CGTCGAGGGCAACGGCCAGACCGAGCTCATCGAGGCCCTGATGGGCATGTCCACCCCCGACGCGGGCGTCATCAGCCTCGACGGCGAGGACATCTCCAAGGTCTCGGTGCGCAAGCGCCGCGAGGGCGGCATCGGCTACATCCCCGAGGACCGCCACCGCCACGGCCTGCTCCTGGAGGCCCCCCTCTGGGAGAACCGCATCCTCGGCCACGTCACCGAGGCCCCCAACTCCAAGCGCGGCATCCTCGACCCGAAGGCCGCCCGCAAGGACACCGAGCGGATCGTGCGCGAGTACGACGTCCGCACCCCCGGCATCGACGTCACCGCGGCCTCCCTCTCCGGCGGCAACCAGCAGAAGCTGATCGTCGGCCGCGAGATGAGCCACGGCCCCAAGTTCCTGATCGCCGCCCACCCCACCCGCGGTGTGGACGTCGGCGCGCAGGCGCAGATCTGGGACGCGATCCGGGACGCCCGCCGCGAGGGCCTCGCGGTGCTGCTGATCTCCGCCGACCTCGACGAGCTGATCGGCCTCTCCGACACCCTCCGGGTCATGTACCGCGGCAAGCTCGTCGCGGACGCCGACCCCGCCACCATCACGCCCGAGCAGCTGGGCTCCGCCATGACCGGCGCGGCCACCGGCCACCTCGAAGGCACCGAGCAGCCCGAAGACGGTGACGCCCGATGAAGAAAATCGACAAGGACAAGCTGATCATCGGCGCCGCCGGCCCGGTGCTCGCCCTGGTCACCTCCTTCGTGCTCACCGTCCTGGTGCTGCTCGCGACGGGCCTCGACCCGATCGAGCCGATCCGGCTGATGATCGAGAACGCCGGGTACTCCGACGTCCAGGTCCTCATCGTCAACCAGACGGGGATCTACTACCTGGCGGCCCTGGCCGTGGCCATCGGCTTCCGGATGAACCTCTTCAACATCGGCGTCGAGGGCCAGTACCGCCTCGCCGCGATGGTCTCGGCGCTCGTCGGCGCGGCCGTCGACCTGCCCGGTCCGCTGCACATCCTGCTGATCGTGCTCGTCGCCATCGTGACCGGTGCCGTCTGGGCCGGTATCGCGGGCGTCCTGAAGACCACCCGCGGTGTCTCCGAGGTCGTCTCCACGATCATGCTCAACGCCATCACCACCTCCCTGGTGGCCTGGCTGATCCTGCCGAAGAACTTCGGCGTCCAGCCCGCCGGCTCCAACGACCTCACCACCGGTCAGATCCCCGAGTCCGGCTGGTTCCCCGGCATCGACATGGCCGAGGGCGGCCAGATCTACGGCTTCACCTTCGTCGCGCTCGCGCTCGGCGTCGTCTACTGGTTCATGCTCAACCGCACCCGCTTCGGCTTCGACCTGCGCGCCACCGGTGAGAGCGAGTCCGCGGCCCAGGCCAGCGGCGTCGACGCCAAGAAGATGATCCTCACCGCGATGCTGATCTCGGGCGGCCTCGCCGGTCTGGCCGGCATGCCGATCCTGCTCGGCGAGTCGCACACGTACAGCCTGGCCTTCCCGGTCAACGTCGGCTTCACCGCCATTACCGTCGCGCTGCTCGGCCGCAACCACCCGGTCGGCATCCTCTTCTCGGCCCTCCTCTTCGCGTTCCTCGACAAGGCGTCCTCCAGCCTGGACGTCGCGGGTTACCCGAAGGAGATCACCGAGATCATGCAGGGCATCATCGTGATCGCCGTGGTCGTCTCCTACGAGCTCGTCCGCCGTTACGGCCTCCGCCGACAGCAGCAGAAGGTCGGCGAGGAGCTCGCCGCCGGCGGCGCCATCA
>NZ_MWIG01001053.1:0-5471 GCF_002156145.1 Streptomyces sp. NRRL B-24572
GGTGAGCCGGGCGACGGTGGGGCAGCTGCCGGTCTCGACGACGGCGAGGGCGGCGCGGGTGCGCTCGACCTCGCAGCCGGCGGTGGCGAGGAGTTCGCGGGCGGCGAGCGGGTCGAGGGAGAGCACGGCGGCGACCTGACGGTGGCTGAGGCCGTGCCGCACGGCGAGCTCCAGGGCCTCTCGCTGCTCGGGCGTGGTGCCGGCGGCCTCGGGCCAGGCGAGCAGGGCGAGCTCGGCGCGGCGCCGCTCGGCTGTCTCCTCGGAGACCCGGGGCGGCGCGGGGGCGGTGACGGCCGGGCGGCCGGTGTGGGCGCCCTGGCGCTTGCGGCGCTGCTCGCCGAGGCTGCGCAGGCAGGCCCAGCGGGCGAGGGCGTACAGCCAGGCCGTGCGTCCGTCCTCGTCGGAGGGGCAGCGGCCGTGGTGGCGCTCGGCGACGGCGAGGACGTCGCCGAGGACGGCGGTGGCCGTGTCGTGGTCGCAGAGCACGGAGAGGCAGTACGTGAAGAGGCCGTCGAGGGCGGCCTCGTAACGGGCGGGGGGACGCCGGCCGAGCGTGCGCGGTCCCTGGTCCGTGGCGCGGTGCGCCCGGTGTGCGCCGGTGGTGCGTGCGGGGGAATCCAGCCTGCTGCTCGTCACTCGGCGACCGTAGGCAGGACGGGAGCACTCTTCGTACCGGTTGCCCCATTCTCATTCTTACGGGTGAAGGTATCGCTCGAAAGGGGACAGGAACCCGGCGTTCCGGTGGGGTGACGGTCCCCCTGTGGATGACGGCGTCCCGTTGTCGGTGGGGGCGGATACGGTGTCGTCCATGGCTGCCCGTACGAAAACCGCCAAGGACCGGCCGTCCTACCGCTGCACCGAGTGCGGCTGGCAGACGGCCAAGTGGCTCGGCCGCTGCCCCGAGTGCCAGGCCTGGGGCACGGTCGAGGAGTACGGCGCGCCCGCCGTCCGCACGACCGCCGCCGGTCGCGTCTCCACCGCCGCGCTGCCCATCGGCCAGGTCGACGGCCGGCAGGCGACCGCCCGCTCGACCGGCGTCGACGAGCTGGACCGGGTCCTCGGCGGGGGCCTGGTGCCCGGCGCCGTCGTGCTGCTCGCGGGCGAGCCGGGCGTCGGCAAGTCCACGCTCCTGCTCGACGTGGCGGCCAAGGCGGCGAGCGACGAGCACCGCACGCTGTACGTGACGGGCGAGGAGTCCGCGAGCCAGGTCCGGCTGCGCGCCGACCGGATCAACGCGCTCAGCGACCATCTGTACCTGGCGGCCGAGACCGACCTGTCGGCCGTCCTCGGGCACCTCGACGCGGTGAAGCCCTCCCTGCTGATCCTGGACTCGGTGCAGACCGTCGCCTCCCCCGAGATCGACGGCGCGCCCGGCGGCATGGCCCAGGTCCGCGAGGTCGCCGGAGCCCTCATCCGGGCCTCCAAGGAGCGCGGCATGTCGACGCTCCTGGTCGGCCACGTCACCAAGGAAGGGGCCATCGCGGGCCCCCGGCTCCTCGAGCACCTGGTCGACGTCGTCCTCAGCTTCGAGGGCGACCGGCACGCGCGCCTGCGCCTGGTCCGGGGCGTGAAGAACCGGTACGGGGCGACCGACGAGGTCGGCTGCTTCGAGCTGCACGACGAGGGCATCACGGGGCTCGCCGACCCCTCCGGCCTCTTCCTGACCCGGCGCGACGTGGCCGTGCCCGGGACCTGCCTGACGGTCACCCTGGAGGGCAAGCGTCCGCTCGTCGCCGAGGTGCAGGCGCTGACGGTCGACTCGCAGATCCCGTCCCCGCGGCGGACGACCTCGGGTCTGGAGACCTCCCGGGTCTCGATGATGCTGGCGGTCCTGGAGCAGCGCGGCCGGATCAGCGCGCTGGGCAAGCGGGACATCTACAGCGCGACCGTGGGCGGCGTGAAGCTCACCGAGCCCGCCGCCGACCTGGCGATCGCGCTCGCGCTGGCCTCCGCGGCGAGCGACACCCCGCTGCCGAAGAACCTGGTCGCGATCGGCGAGGTCGGGCTCGCGGGCGAGGTGCGGCGGGTGACGGGCGTGCAGCGGCGGCTCGCCGAGGCGCACCGTCTCGGCTTCACGCACGCGCTGGTCCCGGGGGACCCGGGGAAGGTGCCGGCGGGGATGAAGGTGACGGAGGTGGCGGACGTGGGGGACGCGCTGCGGGTGCTGCCGCGGAGCCGGCGGGCGAAGGGCGCGGAGGAGGCGCCGGCCCGCTGACCGACACCCCCGCAGGACGGTGTCGCTAGACTTTGCCCTGGTCTCGCCCATCCGTACGAGCCGGAGGAGTGCAGTGGCAGCCAAGGACGGGGCAGCAGCTCCTGGAAAGTCCGGCGCGGGCTCCGGCAACGAAGCGCTGATGCGCGCCGCCCTGAGCGCGGTCGCGCCGGGCACCGCGCTGCGCGACGGCCTGGAGCGGATCCTCCGGGGAAACACGGGCGGTCTCATCGTCCTCGGCCTGGACAAGACGGTCGACTCGATGTGCACCGGCGGTTTCGAGCTGGACGTCGAGTTCACCGCCACGCGCCTGCGTGAGCTGTGCAAGCTCGACGGCGCGCTCGTCCTCGACAAGGACATCACCAAGATCCACCGCGCGGGTGTGCAGCTGGTCCCGGACGCCTCCATTCCCACCGAGGAGACCGGCACCCGCCACCGCACCGCGGACCGGGTCTCCAAGCAGTGCAAGTTCCCGGTCGTCTCCGTCTCCCAGTCGATGCGGCTGATCGCGCTGTACGTGGACGGTGAGCGCCGGGTCCTGGAGGAGTCGGCCGCGATCCTGTCCCGCGCCAACCAGGCGCTCGCGACCCTGGAGCGGTACAAGCTGCGGCTCGACGAGGTGGCCGGCACGCTCTCCGCCCTGGAGATCGAGGACCTGGTCACGGTCCGGGACGTCACCGCGGTCGCGCAGCGTCTTGAGATGGTCCGCCGGATCGCCACCGAGATCGCCGAGTACGTGGTCGAGCTCGGCACCGACGGGCGGCTCCTCTCGCTCCAGCTCGACGAGTTGATCGCGGGCGTGGAGCCGGAGCGCGAGCTGGTGATCCGGGACTACGTGCCGGAGCCGACCGCCAAGCGTTCGCGGACGGTCGCCGAGGCGCTCACCGAGCTGGACGCGCTCACCCACACCGAGCTGCTCGAACTTCCGGTCGTGGCGCGGGCCCTCGGGTACAGCGGTTCGCCCGAGACCCTCGACTCGGCGGTCTCGCCGCGCGGCTACCGGCTCCTGGCGAAGGTGCCGCGGCTGCCCGGCGCGATCATCGAGCGCCTGGTGGAGCACTTCGGCGGGCTGCAGAAGCTGCTCGCGGCGAGCGTGGACGACCTCCAGACCGTCGACGGCGTCGGCGAGGCCCGCGCCCGCAGCGTCCGCGAGGGCCTGTCGCGGCTCGCGGAGTCCTCGATCCTGGAGCGGTACGTCTGAGGCCTGTCCGGCGGATCGGCTCGCACGACTCGGCTCGCACGGCTCGGCTCGTACGGCTCGGCTCGCACGGCTCGGCTCGGCTCGCACAGCTCAGCTCATACGGCTCGGCTCGTACGGCTCGGCTCGTACGGCTCAGTCCTTCGCCAGCGTGAACGAGGCCGCCAGGACCTTCGCGCCCGGCATCTCCGCCTCCACCAGGTAGGTGCCGGGGCCGGCCTGGCCCGCCGGGGCGCTCGCGCACTGCGGGGCGCTGTGGCCGCGGTCCCATTCCACGGTGTGGGTGACGGTGGCGTGCGCGGGGACGCGCAGCAGGACCGGGTTGCCGGGGCGCGGGCAGTCGGCGGTGGACCAGACCTCGTCGTCCCGGTCGTCGCTGATCGTCAGTACCGCGCTGCGGGGTCCGAAGTCGGCCTTGCAGGTGGTGTTCGAAGTGTTCTTGGCGACGAGCTGGAAGCGGGGCTTCTCCCCCGCCTCGTAGGCGACCTTGGTGGCGCGGAGCGTCAACTGCAGCGCCCCGGCGGGGCAGTTCGGGAGCGGGGAGTCGGCCGGGACCTGCTGGCCCGCACCGGTGCCCGCGCCTCCGTCGCCGCCGGCTCCGTCGGTGTCGCCGTTCTTGCCGGTGCCGCCGGTGCCGGAGCCGGAGCCGGAGCCCGCGTCCGTACCGGCATCGGTACCGGCGTCTGCGCCCGCGCCCTCGTCCGTACCGGAGCCCGCGGAACCACCGTTGCCGCCGGAGTCGCCCGACTCGTCGCGTCCGCCGGGCTGTTGGCTGATCGCCGGGCCGGTGCCGGAGGGCCCTGGGGTGATCGAAGGCGGGGTCGGCGACGAGCCGTTGGCGGCGTCGTTCGTCTTCTTCCCGCCGCCGTCACCCGAGGTGAAGGCCCAGGCGGCGAGCAGCGTGAGAAGCGCCACCAGGCACAGCGCCACCGCCCTCCGTCGCCAGTAGATGGTGGAGGGAAGCGGCCCGACCGGATTGCGCAAAGATCCCACGACCCGAACCTTACGAGAGATCCGGCCCAACTCCCGCCCCACCCGCCGCCCGAGACCTCAAGTTTTGCCGATGATCACATCCGTCCGTTCCGGGAACTTTTCCCAAAACCCCGCAGGAACCCCACCGGAAACCGTAGGCAACCGGTGCGAATCGCAACCCCCCACTTTCGTCGGGGGTCGTTCTGGCCGTTGGCCCGGGGCGACGAAGTCCTGATTCCGGTTAGCGTCATGCACCATGGACACCGTTCTCGACCTCTCCGACCGTCTCTATCTCGACGTCGCCGATTTCGCCCACTCCACCCCCCACTGGTTCCAGTGGCTCGCCGAGGTGTGGACGGAGCTCGGGCTGCTGCTCTTCGGCGTGCTGTTCCTCGCCGGCTGGTGGCGCTCCCGTGAGGGGTCGAGCCGGACGATGGCGCTCGCACTGCTCGCCCCGGTGGCCACCGGCTTCGGTTACGTGGCGAGCGAGGCGCTGAAGTCACTGGTCGACGAGGAACGTCCCTGCCGCGCGGTCGCCGGCGCGCCCGTCTCGCTCGTCGCCTGCCCGCCGCACGGCGACTGGTCCTTCCCGAGCAACCACTCGGCCATCGCGGGTGCCGCCGCGATCGCGCTCGCCCTGTCCTGGCGCGGGATCGTCTGGCTGACCGTGCCGATGGCACTGCTCATGGCCTTCTCCCGGGTCTTCGTCGGGGTCCACTACCCGCACGACGTGACCGTCGGCCTGCTCTTCGGCTCCCTGGTCGCCTTCCTCGTGATGCGGGTGGCCGAGCGGCCCGTACGGTCCCTGGTGGAGACGGCCCGGTCGAGCCGGAGCTCGGCCGTGGTGTGGTGCGCGGGGCGCGGGGCGAGTGCGCACGCCTCCGCGCACGCCCCCGTGCACTCCGAGCGGCGCTCTCGCGCACGCCACGGCGCGTACTGATCCCGTCGGGGACGTGCCAGGATCGGAGGTGCCATGACTTCCATCGACACTCCCCCCGCGTCCCCCTCCGCCGAGGCCCCCGTCGCCCCGGCGCTCCCCTCCGAGCTGCACGGGCCCGTCCTCGCCTGGTTCGACCGGCACGCCCGTGA
>NZ_MWIG01001054.1:0-842 GCF_002156145.1 Streptomyces sp. NRRL B-24572
CACGATGAGGTGGAAGTCCTCCGCGGAGAACTGGTCCATGACGAGCGTGGGCTGGCCGGGACCGAGCTGCCACTCACGGAGTCGCAGGGCCTCTACGTTCGTGGAGAATCCAGGGCTTACGGGAGCCACGGTCACGGGCAATCACCTCTCTGACCTGGGGTTTCTTGCAAGGTCGTCTACGTTGGCATGCCCCTGCCCGCGTTGGCCAGTCTTTCGAGGATCTTTCCTGTCTGCCCCAGGCGAACTGTCCTTCGACGGCGAACTGTCGTGGCACAGTCTCAGGCGCGATGGCACATCGGTGGCACTATGCCGCCAATGTAAGACTTCCTCGCCGGAACTGTCCCGTCGCACCGAACCGTCCGCGGCGGCCGGTAGCGTTCAGGCTGCCGGGACCGAATACGTCCGGGTTAATTTGCCGATTTCCCGTAGCGCCAATCTGCGCACTTCGCCGATCGGCGGATACATACTGTCCATTGTGATCGGCCTATCCAGAGCCTTCAGGCGGTAACGTAGCCCGCGTTTCCATTCCTTCTTGATGCGCACGGTCCAAGCTTTGGCTGGCCACTTGACACCGGGGGCTGCATTCTTAGGGAAAAAGATACTGAGGTTGGAAGTCGCGTCCAATTGTTGTGCGGTGAGCCGCTTTCCCTTGAACGTCATGGTTCGATCGGGATAGCTGGCGGTCAGGCCGCCGACGAGGAAGCGGCCCCGCTGGGCGCGCATGCGGGGGTCGAGGTCGTTGGGGTGGATCACGGCAACCCTGTTCGTCCAGGTGGACTTCGCATAGTGGGGGCCGAGCGCAGTGCCCTCCCACTCCAGGGCGTCCTGGGCGGTGAGGTCGA
>NZ_MWIG01001055.1:0-989 GCF_002156145.1 Streptomyces sp. NRRL B-24572
CGAACTGCCACATGGCGCCGCCGGACTGCTCCTCTCCGGGACCGCCGGCGCCATGTGGCAGTTCGTCCTCGGCCGGGCCGTGCAGGGGCTCGGCGGCGGCCTCGTCATCGTCGCCCTGTACGTGGTCGTCGGCCGCGCCTACTCCGAACACCTCAGGCCCGCGATCATGGCCGCCTTCGCCGCCTCCTGGGTCATCCCCTCCGTCGTCGGACCCCTCGCCTCCGGGACCGTCACCGAGCACCTCGGCTGGCGCTGGGTCTTCGTCGGCATCCCCGTCCTCGTCGTCTTCCCGCTGGCCCTCGCCCTCCCCGCGATACGCCGCACCGCCTCGGGCCCCGCCGACCCGGCCGCGCCCGTCGTCCCCTGGGACCGGCGCGGGATCCTGCTGGCCCTCTCCATCTCGGCCGGCGCGGCGCTCCTCCAGTACGCCGGCCAGGAGCTGCGCGTCCTGTCCCTGCTGCCCGCCGCGGCCGGGCTCGCGCTCCTCGTGCCCGCCGTCCGCGGGCTGCTGCCGCGCGGCACCTACCGGGCCGCCCGCGGACTGCCCTCCGTCATCCTGCTCCGCGGCGTCGCCGCCGGGTCCTTCATCGCCGCCGAGTCCTTCGTCCCCCTGATGCTGGTCTCCCAGCGCGGCCTCAGTCCCACCCTGGCCGGCTTCTCCCTCGCCGCCGGCGGCCTCACCTGGGCGCTCGGTTCCTGGATCCAGTCCCGGCCGTGGACGGAGCCGTACCGGGAGCGGCTCGTCGTCCTCGGCATGGTCCTCGTCGCGCTCGCCATCGCCACCGCGCCCAGCGTGCTCATCGCCTCGGTGCCGGTGTGGACGCTCGCGGTGGCCTGGGGCTTCGGCTGCCTCGGCATGGGCGTGGTGATCGCCTCCACGAGCGTGATCCTGATGAAGCTCTCCGCCCCGGAGGAGGTGGGCGCCAACTCGGCCGCCCTCCAGATCTCCGACGGCCTCTCCAACGTCCTGCTGCTCGCCGCCGGCGGCG
>NZ_MWIG01001056.1:0-1153 GCF_002156145.1 Streptomyces sp. NRRL B-24572
CTGGGCCAGGTCTGGCAGGTGATGACCCCGCTCCTCAACGCGGCCGTGTACTACCTGATCTTCGGCGTCATCATGAACGCGAAGAACGGCGTGCCCGACTACGTCCCCTTCCTGATGACCGGCATCTTCGTGTGGACCTTCACCTCCAACACGGCCCTGGCCGGCACCCGGGCGATCAGCGGCAACCTGGGCCTGGTCCGCGCCCTGCACTTCCCGCGCGCGAGCCTGCCGATCTCACTCGCGTTCCAGCAGCTCCAGCAGCTGCTGTTCTCGCTCGCCACCCTGGCCGCGATCCTGGTCTGCTTCGGCGAGTTCCCGACCTGGAGCTGGCTGCTCGCCGTCCCCGCGCTGTTCCTCCAGGCGCTGTTCAGCACGGGCCTGGCGCTCGTCCTGGCCCGGGTCTCGGCCCGCACGCCGGACGTCAGCCAGCTGATGCCGTTCGTGCTCCGCACCTGGATGTACGCCTCGGGCGCCATGTTCTCGATCCAGAACCTGGCGAACAGCGGGCGCTTCCCGGAGGCCGTCGTGCTGGCCCTCCAGTGCAATCCGGCGGCGGTCTACATCGACCTCATGCGCTTCGCGCTGATCGAGAGCTTCACGGCGTCGCAGCTGCCGCCGCACGTGTGGGCGCTCGCCGCCGGCTGGGCCCTCCTCGTCTTCGCGGGCGGTTTCATCTGGTTCTGGAAGGCGGAGGAGACGTACGGCCGTGGCTGACACGCAGAAGGCGGCGCAGGGAACCCCCACCGTCGTCACCGACACGCAGAAGGCGACACGGGGAACCCCCACCGTCATCGCCGACGGCGTCCACGTCACGTACACCGTCCACGGCGGGCACCCCGGCGGCCGAGGCGCCGCCACCGCCGCCCTGGGCCGGATGCTGCAGCGGCGCACGGCGCCCGCCGGCCGCCGGGTCCACGCCGTGAAGGGGGTCAGCTTCGTCGCGCACCGGGGCGAGGCGATCGGCCTGATCGGTTCGAACGGATCCGGGAAATCCACCCTCCTGAAGGCCGTCGCGGGCCTCCAGCCCGTGGACCGGGGCCGGATCTACACCCATGGACAGCCCTCCCTCCTCGGCGTCAACGCGGCCCTGATGGACGATCTGACCGGCGAGCGGAACGTGATCCTGGGCGGCCTCGCCATGGGCATGAGCCGC
>NZ_MWIG01001057.1:0-759 GCF_002156145.1 Streptomyces sp. NRRL B-24572
TCGTTCCTCCCCCGGACTCCGCCCCGGAGGTGCCTCCTGGGCGGAACGGGTGGGCACAACGGAACGGCGCCCTTAGCCGCGCCTAGGCTCCCGCGCCCGACCCCGCACCCACCAAGGGCCGCACCAACTCGTACTCCAGCTCCCTGGCCCCGGCGTCCCCCGGCACCGCCACCGCGTCCCCGGTCGCCACGAACCCGAACCGCCGATAGAACGAGGCGGCCCGCGCGTTCTCCTCGTGGACGTACAGCCGGACCCGCGCCACCGCCGGCGCCGGCACCGTCCAGGACCACTCCACGCCCGCCCGGAACAGCGCGTCGATCACACCGGTTCCGCGCGCCTCGGGGCGTACATACACGCCGACGATGTGCGTCTGGTCGACCTTCGCCGCCTCGCCGAACTTCACCTCGTCCGACGGTCGCTCCACGAGCAGTGTGATCGTGCCCGCCCAACTCCCGTCCGGGGCCTCGGCCACGAACTGCAGCACGCTCCCGTCGCCGCTCTCGGACGCGCCCTCCGCACGGTCCTTCCAGAAGGCGTCGGGCCGTTCGACGGCCGCCTCGTACGTGTCGAGGAAGGCCAGGTGCGCGATCGGGTCCTGGAGGGCGGCCAAGCGGATCTCGCGGGCCTGCTCCCACTCGTCGGCGCGGAGGGTACGTATCGAATAGTCCATGCCGCCGATCCTGACGAGCCCCGCACCCCTCTGACAAGGCCTTTTCCTGACCGCACCCGACCGGTGCCGGAACGCAAAAATGCCTCAAC
>NZ_MWIG01001058.1:0-2636 GCF_002156145.1 Streptomyces sp. NRRL B-24572
GGTGAGGGTGATCTCGCCCTTGGTGGCCGTGGCGGTGAGGTCTTCGGGGGCGGTGTTCGGCGGGGCGCCCGGGGACGGGGCGGTGGTGAGGTCGGCCGGGGTGCTGTCCGGGGAGGAGTTCTCGGCGGCGTCGCGGGCGCGGACGGTGAAGGCGTAGGCGGTGCCGGGGCGCAGGCCGGTGAGGTGGGCGGTGGTGGCGGTGCCGGGGACGGTGTGGATGCGGGTGTCGGCCTGGTAGACGTCGTACGCGGTGACGCGGGTGTCGTCGCGGGCCGGGGACCAGCGGAGGGTGGCGGCGCGGCTGCCGTCGGCGGTGAGCCGAACACCGCCCCCGAAGACCTCACCGCCACGGCCACCAAGGGCGAGATCACCCTCACCTGGACCCCGCCGAGGACGGGCGCCCCCGTCACCGAGCACGAACTCCACCTCAACGGCCGCTTCGCCACCACCATCGTCTGGGGCACCACCCCACCCCCCGGCCGCGCCACCTACACCTTCCCGGTCCAGGACCCGCCGGGCACCCGCTACACCGTCACCCTCCGCGCCCGGCTCCCGGACGGCACCTGGGGCGACTTCTCCGCGCCGAGAACCGTGGTCGTGCGCTGAACTCCCCTGGCTCTGGCCGAAATCGCACCCTTTCGCGCAAGCTGACGGCACCTCACCCTGCGACCAGGGGAAGCGACGGGCCGCTGGGGGGCGCCGATGTCCGAACCGAGGTCCGAGCCGCTCTACGTACCCGCGCTGCCCGCACGGTGGAGCGCGCTCGCCGCGTACGACAAGCTGACGCCGGACGTCCGGGCCGTCGTGGCACCCCTCTGGACCGTCCCGCCCCGCGTCGATCCGCGTGCCGCCCTGGACCGCATCGCGCGCGTCCAGCGCGGCCGGCCCGCCTGGGTCGACACCCGCCACGTCGAGCGCGAGCCGGGCTTCCCCTGCCACGGGGCGGTCCGGCCCCCGCTGCGGCCCGTCACCGGCATCGAGCGCGCCATCGGCGAGCAGGCGGCCCGCGCCGAGGCGGCCCGCGCGGTCGGCACGGGTCTCGGCATCCGGGTACGTCAGAACAGCCATGACCGGGTACGCCCGAGCGGCGGCGAGCGGACGGCGGAAGCGCTGTGCCGCCTCCTCGAACGGATCGCGTTCGCCCGGTGCCCCCTGGACCTCCTCATCGACCTGGGCGCGGTCGACGAGGACCAGGGAGCCGACCACACGGCGCTCCGCGTCCTGAACGTCCTCGCGCCCCTCCACCCCTGGCGCACCGTCGTCCTCCTGGCCGGCGCCTTCCCCCGCACGTGCCCCGAGACGTACGGACCACCCCTGGCCGAGACCTGCCGGGCCGACCGCCTCCTTCCCGAGCTGCTCCGCCACACCGGCGGCGGGCCCGGTCCGCGGCCCGTCCACGGCGACTACGGGGCGCACGACGCGGCGAGCGCCGACCGGGTCTCCGACACGGGGGAGGACCCGTTCCGCGGAGCCCTGCGCTACACCGCCGAACAGGCCTTCCTCATCGGCGAGGTCCCGGCCGAGTCCGGCCACCACCTCAGGGTCCGCGCGCTCGCCCGTGAGATCGTCGCCTCCCCGTGCTTCAGGGGAGCGGAGTACAGCGAGGGGGACCGCTGGCTCCGGGCGTGCGCCGACGGCAGGGGCCTGCCCGGCACCGGGCACCCCGACGTCTGGATCTGCGCGGGCCACAGCCAGCACCTGACCCATGTCGCCCGCGAACTGCGGCGACACTCCTGACCCGTCGCCCCTTCCCGCCGGAACCGGCTCCCCGGAATTACCCTGGGAAGCGTGGCCGGGACCGTTCTCACCAACACCGGGCTCGACAGCTTCCTCGACGGAGCGCCCGAGCATCGTGACGCCGCGTTCGCGCGGGCCGCCGAAGCGGTCCTGGGGCTGCTGGCCCTGCGCGGCGCCGACCGGGCGACGGGGGTGCCCGAACCGACCCCGGGGCTCGTGCGGCAGCTCCTGGTCGAGGACCTGCCGACCTTCGTCTACGCGCCGCCCGACGAGCTCGCTGCCTACCCGGCCGTCCTCGGGGCGCTCGCGGCACGGTTCGACGGAGGGCGGCGCGAGCGGATCGCCGTGGTCGTCGCCGAGTCCGCGCCCGACTTCGAACGCGCCATGAACGACCCCGGCAACCTCACCTGGCACCGCTGGTACGCCTCGCTCCTGCGGACCGTCGGCGCGGACCTCTCCGACCCCGAGGACGTACGCCGCCGCCTCGCCGCCCTCGACGGAGCACCGCTCCCCGACGGCGTGCGCCGCGCCCACCTCATGGGGCGTACCGCCCTCGCCGACGTCCTGCTCGCCGAGGCGCTCACGCGCGCGTACGTACGGGACGCCGAGACGCCCCCGGCCGCCGGGCCGCTGCTCACCGACCACGCCGTCGCGACCGGCATCGGACAGCTCGCCGCCGCGCTCCAGGACCGCTGGACCGCCGCCGGGCTCGCCGAACAGCTCGCCGGCCCGTACGCGAGGTTCGCGCCGGGACCCGACGCCTTCCCGCACCTCGTCCTCGCCGACGCCCTCCTCGACGGGATCGCCGGCTACCCGGAGGCCGCGGCCCGCGAGGAGACCGCCGCGTGGCTGGCCGGCCGCGACGCGCTCGACGCGGCCCGCGAGCTGCTGCACCCCGC
>NZ_MWIG01001059.1:0-1161 GCF_002156145.1 Streptomyces sp. NRRL B-24572
GCAGCGGATAGCCTGCAAACAGACTTGCGAACGGGCTTGTGATCAGGAAGGGGGCGGTGTGCGCGTACTGGGGGTGGACCCAGGGCTGACCCGGTGCGGTGTCGGCGTCGTCGAGGGCGTCGCCGGCCGGCCCCTGACCATGCTCGGGGTCGGCGTCGTCCGTACCGCCGCGGACGACGACATCGGCATGCGGCTCGTCGGCATCGAGCGCGGCATAGAGGAGTGGATCGACCGCTTCTCGCCCGAACTCGTCGCCGTGGAGCGGGTGTTCAGCCAGCACAACGTCCGTACGGTGATGGGCACGGCCCAGGCCAGCGCGGTCGCCATGCTCTGCGCCTCCCGGCGCGGCATCCCCGTCGCCCTGCACACCCCCAGCGAGGTCAAGGCCGCCGTCACCGGCAGCGGTCGCGCCGACAAGGCCCAGGTCGGGGCCATGGTGACCCGGATCCTCCGGCTCTCCGCCCCGCCCAAGCCCGCCGACGCCGCCGACGCCCTCGCCCTCGCCATCTGCCACATCTGGCGGGCCCCCGCCCAGAACCGCCTGCAGCAGGCCGTCGCCCAGAACCGTCTCCAGCAGGCCGTCGCCCAGCACACCTCCGCAGTGAAAGGCCGTACCCGATGATCGCCTTCGTGAGCGGCCCGGTCGCCGCCCTCGCCCCCACGACCGCCGTCGTCGAGGTCGGGGGCGTCGGCATGGCCGTCCAGTGCACCCCGAACACCATCGCCGGCCTGCGCCTCGGTGAGCACGCCCGGCTCGCCACCTCCCTCGTCGTCCGCGAGGACTCCCTCACCCTGTACGGCTTCGCCGACGACGACGAGCGGCAGGTCTTCGAGCTCCTCCAGACCGCCAGCGGCGTCGGCCCCCGCCTCGCCCAGGCCATGCTCGGGGTGCACAGCCCCGACGCGCTGCGCCTCGCCGTCTCCACCGGCGACGAGAAGGCCCTCACCGCCGTCCCCGGCATCGGCAAGAAGGGCGCCCAGAAACTCCTCCTCGAACTGAAGGACAAGCTCGGCGCCCCGCTGGGCAGCAGCGGACTCGTCGGCGCGCAGCGCGCCGCCGCCTCCGGCCCCGCGCCGTGGACCGAGCAGCTCTCCGCCGCCCTGATCGGCCTCGGCTACGCGAGCCGCGAGGCCGAGGAGGCGGTGGCGGCGGTGACGCCG
>NZ_MWIG01000106.1:0-9283 GCF_002156145.1 Streptomyces sp. NRRL B-24572
GGGACCGGGAGGGCTCGCCGGTTCAGCGGAAGGCCTGCTCGCCGGTAAGCGCCTTGCCGATGACCAGGGAGTGGACCTCGCTCGTGCCCTCGTAGGTGAGCACCGACTCCAGGTTGTTGGCGTGGCGCAGCACCGGGTACTCCAGGGTGATGCCGTTGGCGCCCAGGATCGTGCGGCACTCGCGGGCGATCGCGATCGCCTCGCGGACGTTGTTCAGCTTGCCCACGCTGACCTGCTCGGGGGTGAGCGCGCCCGCGTCCTTGAGCCGGCCGAGGTGGAGGGCGAGGAGCATGCCCTTGCCGAGCTCGACGGACATGTCGGCGAGCTTCTGCTGGGTCAGCTGGTACGAGGCGAGGGAACGGGCGAAGACGACCCGGTCCTTGGCGTAGGAGATCGCCGTCTCCAGGCAGTCGCGGGCGGCGCCGAGCGCGCCGAAGACGATGCCGAAGCGGGCCTCGTTGAGGCAGCCGAGCGGGCCGGAGAGGCCGCGGGCCTCGGGCAGCATCGCGTCGGCCGGGAGGCGGACGTCCTCGAAGACCAGTTCGCTGGTGACGCTCGCCCGCAGCGAGAGCTTCATCTTGATCTCCGGGGCGCTGAAACCGGGGGTGCCGGCCGGGACGAGGAAGCCCCGGACGCCGTCCTCGGTGCGCGCCCAGACGACGGCGACGTCGGCGACCGAACCGTTGGTGATCCACATCTTGGTGCCGTTCAGCACCCAGTCGGAGCCGTCCCGCTTGGCGTTGGTCCGCATGGCGCCCGGGTCGGAGCCGGCGTCCGGCTCGGTGAGGCCGAAGCAGCCGATGTACTCGCCGGCCGCCATCTTCGGCAGCCACTGCTGCTTCTGCTCCTCGGAGCCGTACTTCCAGATCGCGTACATGGCGAGGGAGCCCTGCACGGAGACGAGGGAGCGCAGTCCGGAGTCGACGGCCTCCAGCTCCAGACAGGCGAGGCCGTACGCGACGGAGTTGGTGCCCGCGCAGCCGTAGCCCTCCAGGTGCATGCCGAGCACGCCGACGCCGCCGAGGGTGCGGGCGAGTTCGCGGGCGGGGATCTCGCCCTTCTCGAACCAGCCGGCGACGTGCGGCCGCAGCTCGCGGTCGGCGACGGCGCGCACCGTGTTGCGGATCTCCCGCTCCTCGTCGGTCAGGAGTCCGTCGAGGGCGAGCAGGTCGAAGGGGTGGACGGGGGTGGACGGCGACTTCACGGACGGCCTCCTGGCGACTGTGGCAACTCGGCGAGCCGAAGCGTAGCCCTAGATCGGATATTGGATCCAGTATTGAAAATCCGAGATCCGAACCGTACGGTCCGATTGGATCCAATCTCCAGTCGCCTGGATCCGATCTCCAGTCGCCTGGATCCAACCTCCGGTTTTCTGGATCCAACCTCCAGCGGGAGCGAGGGAAGCCGCATGCACGCAGATCAGCCCGGCACACCGGGGACGCCCCCCACGGCCGGCGCCCTGTCCGGGATCGTCGTCGCCGACTTCGGCCGGGTGCTCGCCGGGCCCTACATGACGATGCTCCTCGCCGACCTGGGCGCGGACGTGATCAAGATCGAGCGGCCGGGCTCCGGGGACGACACGCGCGCGTGGGGCCCGCCGTTCGCCGCCGGGGAGGCCACGTACTTCCTCGGCGTGAACCGGAACAAGCGCTCCGTGGCACTCGACCTCACGGCTGCTGAAGACCTGGCCGCGGCCCGCGCGATCGTGGACCGCGCGGACGTCCTCGTCGAGAACTTCCGCCCCGGCACGATGGAGAAGCTCGGCCTCGGATACGAGGACGTGCGGGCGTCCAATCCCGGGCTCGTCTACTGCTCGGTGACCGGCTTCGGCGCCGCCGAGGGCGCCGGACTGCCGGGCTACGACCTGCTCGTCCAGGCCATGGGCGGCCTCATGAGCGTGACCGGCGAACCGGACGGGCAGGGCACGAAGGCCGGGGTCGCCCTGGTCGACGTCATCACCGGCCTCCACGCGGGCATGGGCGTCCTCGCCGCCCTGCGGCACCGCGAACGCACCGGCGAGGGCCAGCGGGTCGAGGTCTCCCTGCTCGGCTCCCTCCTCTCGGCGCTCACCAACCAGGCCGCCGCCCACCTCGGCGCCGGGGTCGTGCCGCGCGCGATGGGCAACAGGCACCCGAGCATCGCCCCGTACGAGGTCTTCGATGCGCAGGACCGGCCGCTGGTACTCGCCGTGGGCAACGACCGGCAGTTCGGGACCCTGTGCGAGCGGATCGGCCGGCCCGGGCTGGCGGAGGATCCCCGCTTCGCGACGAACACGGCCCGGGTCGCCCACCGGGAGGAGCTGATCGAGGCCCTCGCGGGCCCGCTCGCCACCCGTACCGCCGACGGCTGGTTCGAGGAGCTCACGGCGGCCGGCGTGCCCTGCGGGCCGATCAACGACCTGGCGGCCGCCTTCGACCTCGCCGACCGGCTGGGGCTCGCCCCGCGCGTCCCGGAGTCCGCGGCCGGTCCCGGTCAGGTCGCCCACCCGATCCGGCTCGGCGCCACCCCGCCCTCCTACCGCACCGCTCCCCCGCGCCTCGGCGAGCACACGGACGACGTCCGGTCGGAGCTGGGCGGGCTTGTCCACAGGGGCTCGGCGGCGAACGGCCACACGTAGCAAGATGGTCGCCACCGGCGGAGGGATCCACCGGTGGCGACACGAGGGAACGGAAGGTCACAGGCGATGAGCAGCGCGACGGAGAGGCGGCGGCCGCAGACCGCCCAGCAGTTCGTCCTGGAGGAACTGCGGCGCGCCATCACCAGCGGGGAGCTCCGGCCCGGCGGGCCGATCCGCCAGGAGGCCCTGGCGGCGCGGTTCGAGGTGAGCCGGGTCCCGCTCCGGGAGGCCCTGAAGGCCCTGGAGGCCGAGGGCCTGGTGGTCCATCACGTCCACCGGGGCTACTTCGTCGCCGAGCTGTCCCTCGACGACCTGGAGGAGATCTACCGGATCCGGGAGCTCCTGGAGACCGAGGCGGTCCGCATGGCCGTGCGGTGGATGCCGGACGGCACGGTCGCCGCTCTCGAACGGATCCAGCGGGACGTCGAACGGGCCGCCGAGGAAGGGGACGTGGCCGCGATGGCGGCGGCGAACCGACTCTTCCACTTCACCCTGATCGAGGCGTCCGGGATGCCGCGCCTGGTCCGCCTCATCACGACCCTGTGGGACGCCACCGACGCGTACCGCTCGCTCTACTACACCGACGCCCCGCACCGGAAGCTGGCCGTGCGGGAGCACCGCGCCGTCATCTCCGCCCTCCGCCACGGCGACGAGGAGGCCGCCCTCCACTGGCTCGACGAGCACCGGGCCCACGCGGTGGCGGCGCTGCGCGAGGTCCTCGACGTGAAGGACCCGGAAGAAGACTGACCTCGCGGAGGACGCGCCCGGAAACACCCCGCGCGGCCAGGCCTCTCGCCGACGAGGCGGGAGCGCGGGAAGGCTTATCATCTCCCGTCGCGGGGACGAGTACAGGCCACGGCGCCCTTGCCCTCCTCGCTGCCCCGCACCCGCACCCGCAACCGCGGTGCGGGACGGCGCGTCTTCGGAGCTGCCGGACGGCGGACGGACGACGCGAACGGACACAAGGGGGTCCTGCGGTGAACGGGAAGAGAAGCCGGACAGCACGCGGAACGTGGCTGATCACGGCCCTGGTGCTGGCATCGGTCACGGTGGGCTGCCAGGACACGGGAGGCGACGGAGCGGGTGCGAAGCCCGAGCCCGACAAGTCCGCGGGCGCTTCGAAGGCTCCGGGGAAGGGCGAGGGCAAGGGCGAGGGCAAGGGAAAGGAATCGGCCAAGCCGTCGCCGACGACGTCGACGTCGACGTCGAAGAAGCCGACGCAGCCGGGCAAGGACGCCTCGGCGGGCGCGCTGACGTGCGACCAGCTGCGTAACGCCCCGCTGCAGACGTCGTCCTTCCGTTTCCCCGACGCCCCGGACGGGACGGTCGCCTTCACCGACGGACGTTGGGAGGGCGACGGCGTGGTGATCGAGCTTCAGCCGCAGTGCGGCATCGGGGACATGACGGGCGACCCCGCCGAGGACGCCGTGGCGGCCGTCAAGGTCACCACCGGCGGCACGGGCAAGTTCTACGGCCTCGTCACCTGGCGCAACGACTCCGGCTCCCCGGTGCCCGTGGCAGCCGCCTCGCTCGGCGACCGCACCCCCGTGGAGTCGATCGACGTCTCGTCACCGGCACCGCGCCAGGCGACCGTCGTCTACCTGACGCGCGGGGACTCCGAGCCCTCGGCCGCCGTGACGATCCGCCGCTCCGCCGTGTACCGCGTGACAGAGCCCACCCTGACCGAACTCCACCACAGCGACACGCCGTACACCCCCTGACGGCTCGCTCGGCCGGTCCCGTCGCGGACGGGACCGGTCGAGAAAAGGGGCGCGGGGGTGCTGCGGTTACCCTGTGCGCCGGACGCGAGGAGGAACCATGGCGCGGATGCCGTCGGCCGAACGACGCAGGCAGCTGGTCGAGGCGGCGATCAGGGCGATGACCAGGGACGGCGTCGCCCGGACCACCACCCGGTCGATCTGTGCCGAGGCGGAGGTCTCGCTGAGCGTCTTCCACTACTGCTTCGACTCCAAGCAGGCGCTCCTGGAGGCCGCCATCGAGTCGATCACCGACACCTACGTCGTCCACGTCATGTCCGCGGTCGAGCCCAGGGCGACCCTGCGCGAGACGGTACGGAGCGCCCTCGGCACGTACTGGAACCACGTCACGGCCCACCCGGCCGAGCACATGCTGACGTACGAGCTCACCCAGTACGCCCTGCGCGAGGAGGGGTTCGAGCATCTGGCACGTGCCCAGTACGAGCAGTACGTCGCCTCGGGGACCGTCCTGATCGAGCAGGTCTGCGCGGTGTGCGAGGTCGAGCCGAAGGTGCCCGTGAACCTGCTCGCGCATCTGCTCGCGGCGATGATCGACGGGCTGACCCTGCAGTACCTGGTCCTCGGCGACGAGCGGACCGCCACGGCACTGCTCGACGCGACGGCCGAACAACTGGTCACGCTGATCGGGGGCTGACACTTCATCAACAGGTCATTTGACCCGGACCCTTGACTCACTCGGCGATCCTCGCGATCCTCGGGCCGAGCCGCTGTTACCGCAAGAAACACTTGGCGGCCCACGCCCGGTACTCCCCCATGACCGAAGGCATCGCTGACCATGAATCGACCAACAACGCGCAGAGGGGGCGGGCGGTTCGCCCTCGTCTCGCTCTTCATCGCCCTGGCCACCGTCGTCTTCGGCGCGGGGCCGGTCCCCGCGGCCGACGCCGGTTCGTGGTGGGAACCCACCGCGCGGCCCGCCCCCGACTCCCAGATCAACGTCACGGGCGAGCCGTTCAAGGGAACGGACGCGCAGGGGAAGGTGCGCGGGTTCGTCGACGCGCACAACCACCTGATGTCCAACGAGGGCTTCGGCGGCCGCATGATCTGCGGCGCGACCTTCTCCGATGCCGGCGTCGCCGACGCGCTCAAGGACTGCCCGGAGCACTACCCGGACGGCTCCGGCGCGCTCTTCGAGCATCTGACCGGCGGCGACAACGGCAAGCACGACCCTGTCGGCTGGCCCACCTTCAAGGACTGGCCCGCCCCCGACTCGATGAGCCACCAGCAGAACTACTACGCGTGGGTCGAGCGGGCCTGGCGCGGCGGGCAGCGGGTCCTGGTCAACGACCTGGTGACCAACGGCCTGATCTGCTCGCTCCTGCCGCGCGACCGCGGCTGCGACGAGATGGACGCCCTCCGGCTCGAAGCCCGCAAGAGCTACGAACTGCAGGACTACATCGACAAGATGTACGGCGGCCCGGGCAAGGGCTGGTTCCGCATCGTGACCGACTCCGCGCAGGCCCGCTCGGTGATCAAGGAGGGCAAGCTCGCCGTCGTCCTGGGCGTGGAGACCTCGGAGCCCTTCGGCTGCAAGCAGATCCTCGACATCGCCCAGTGCAGCCAGGCGGACATCGACAAGGGTCTCGACGAGCTGTACGGGCTCGGCGTGCGCAGCATGTTCCTGTGCCACAAGTTCGACAACGCTCTGTGCGGTGTCCGCTTCGACAGCGGCACGACCGGTGTCGCCGTGAACATCGGCCAGTTCCTGTCGACCGGCACCTTCTGGGCCACCGAGAAGTGCGCGGGCCCGCAGCACGACAACCCGATCGGCCTCGCCGCCGCGCCGCCCGCGATGGCCGAGAAGCTGCCGGCCGGGGTGAGCGTCCCCTCGTACGCCTCCGACGCCCAGTGCAACACCCGTGGTCTCACGCGGCTCGGTGAGTACGCCCTGAAGGGCATGATCCAGCGCGGCATGATGTTGGAGCTGGACCACATGAGCGTCAAGGCCGCCGGGCGGGCGCTCGACATCCTGGAGGCCGAGGAGTACCCGGGCGTCATCTCCAGCCACAGCTGGATGGACCTGGACTGGACGGACCGGGTCTACGGGCTCGGCGGTTTCGTCGCCCAGTACATGGGCAGCGCCCAGGGCTTCGTCGGCGAGGCCGGGCAGAAGGCCGAACTGCGCAAGAAGTACGGGGTCGGTCTCGGCTACGGCACCGACATGAACGGCGTCGGCGCCCATCCGGGTCCGGTCGGGGCCGACGCGCCGAACGCGGTGAAGTACCCGTTCCGCAGCTTCGACGGAGGCTCGGTCCTCGACCGCCAGGTCACCGGTGAGCGCACCTGGGACCTCAACACCGACGGCGCCGCGCACAACGGTCTCGTGCCGGACTGGGTCGAGCAGATCCGGCTCTCCCCCGGTGGTCAGAGCGTCGTGGACGACCTGTCGCGGGGAGCGGAGTCGTACCTGACCACCTGGAAGCGGACCGAGGACCACGAGCCGGGTGTGAACCTGGCGGCCGGGCAGCCGGTGTCGGCCTCCACCACGCAGTGGTGGAACCCGTTCGTGGACTTCTCGCCCGGTCTCACGGTCGACGGCAACACGGGGACCCGCTGGGCCAGCGAGTGGTCGGACGACCAGTGGCTGAAGGTGGACCTGGGCTCGGTGCGCCGGGTCGGCCGGGTCACGCTGGACTGGGAGCGGGCCTACGCGCGCGCGTACCGGATCGAGCTGTCGGAGGACGGCACGACCTGGAAGGACGTGTGGTCCACGGACGCGGGTGACGGCGGCTACGACACGGCGACGTTCGACTCGCAGTCGGCCCGCTACGTGCGCATCCACGGGGTGAAGCGGGCCACGGACTGGGGCTACTCGCTCTACGAGGTGGCCGTCAACAGGTCCTGAGCGCAAGGGGAGAGGGGCCGTCGGATCCGACGGCCCCTCTCCGTGTCCGGGGTGTCAGCCGGCCGCGGGGCCGGTCCAGTCGGCGGGGACGCGGGCGAGCCGTACCCGCTGGGGGTGGTCGCCGACGTCGACGGAGGCCACCCGCTGCCCGGTGGCGAAGTCGATGGCCGTGACCCGGTCGGCGCCGCTCTCGGAGACGACGCAGGACTTGCCGTCGCCGCTCACGGTCGCCCAGTAGGGCTTGGAGGCCGGGACGAGCGGGCCCTGCTCGAGCGTGGCGCGGTCGACGACGGTGGCGTAGTCGTCCATGGTCCCGGCGACGCAGAGCTTGTCGCCGTCGGGACTGATCGAGAGGCCGTGGTGGCGCGAGTCGTTGACCCAGGTCGTGCGGTCCGGGTCGGTCGCCGGGTTGCCCGGGAGGTTCTTGAGGCGGGTGATGCGGTCGGAGTCGACGTCGTACTCCAGGAAGCCGTTGAAGAAGGAGACCTGGAAGTAGATCTTCTTCTCGTCCGGGGTGAAGACGAGCGGGCGGACGGCGTCGGAGAGGTCTCCGCGCCCGAAGGCGTCGAGGCGGTCGCGCATGTCGATGACGCGGACGGTCTCGAAGGTGCGGGCGTCGACGACGGTGATCTTCCGGTCGCCCTTGGTCCAGTCGAGCCAGGGGGCGTCGAGCGCGGTGGTGACCTCGCCGATGGACATGTTCCAGAGCAGGCCGTCGGAGGTGAAGACGTTCTCGTGGGGCTTGTCGCCGGTCTTGAAGGAACCGACCTGGCGTCCCGTGGCGATGTCCAGGACGTGCACGGTGTTCGCGGTGGAGGCGGAGACCGCGACGCGGGTGCCGTCGGGCGAGACGGCCATGTGGTCGGCGCGGTAACCGGCCACGGGGAAGCGCCAGTTGATCCGTCCGGTGCGCAGGTCGAGGGAGACGACGTCGGCGAAGCTGGGGCGGGAGACGACCATGGCGGAGCCGTCGGGCGTCGCGTACATGTCGTCGACGAACTGGTCGTGGCCCTCGCCCGGTCCGGTGCGGACGCCGAGGAAGAAGGCGAGCTTCACGGGATTCAGATAGATCTCGCGGAGGCGCTCCTCCCTGTCGGGGATCACGTTCACGCGCGCGATGCGGCCGAAGTCGCCGCGGGAGGCGATGACGTCGGCGGTGCCGTCCCAGTTGTTGCCGACGAACATCACCTCACGGAGCCCGGTGGGTGCGGCGGCTCCGGTGCCGCCCGTCGTGGCGACGAGCGCGAGGGCGGTGGCGAGGGCTCCGAGGAAGCGGCGGGTCCCGGACGGGCGGGGAGAGGGCATGGGGGTCCTTCTTCCGTGACGCGACAACGAGTTACCGGAGGTAACCATGGTCGCGTCAAGCCCACAAGCCCCCGGGACGCACCCCGTCGCGCTTCGCTCCTCCCGCGGTGCGGGATCATGAAGGAAGGAACGCAGAAGGGACGGAACGGACGATGAGGCACCGCAGTGTCGCGGACCTGATGACGCCCACCGCGGTCGCGGTGCAGCGCGGGACGTCGTTCAAGGAGATCGCGCGGCTCCTCGACGAGTACGGCATCACCGCGGTCCCGGTGGTCGACGAGGAGAACCGCCCGGTGGGCGTCGTCTCCGAGGCGGACCTGCTGCGGCGGCACGCGGCGAAGGACGGGCCGAGCTCGGCGGAGGCCATGATGTCGAGCCCGGCCGTGACGGCCCGGCCCTCCTGGACGGCCGTCGAGGCGGCCCGCCTGATGGAACGGCACCGGGTGAAGCGGCTCCCCGTCGTGGACGCGGACGGCCGGCTGATCGGGGTGCTCAGCCGCAGCGACCTGCTCCAGCTGTTCCTGCGGCGGGACCGCTCGATCCAGGAGGAGATCCGCGAGGACGTGATCGTCCGCATCCTGCGCCTCTCCCCCTCGGCCGTGCACATCGACGTCGACGAGGGCCGGGTGACGCTGAGCGGCACCCTGGAACGCCCGGGCCTCGGCCCGATCCTGGTCCGCCTCTGCGAGACGGTGGACGGGGTGGTGGAGGTCGTGGACCGGATGGCGTACGGGGAGG
>NZ_MWIG01001060.1:0-2956 GCF_002156145.1 Streptomyces sp. NRRL B-24572
GCCACCGCCCGCCCGGCGGCGATCGCCGTGAGCCAGTCGTCGGTGTTGGCGACCGTCAGGGTGGCCGCCGGGCGGGCGGTGGCCGGCCAGAGGGACAGCGTGGTCGTGCCCGAGACGGTGTTGAGGACGACCGTCTCGTCCGCGAGGTCGCCGAGGACGAGCCGGGGGCGGCCCGCGAGCGGGTGGTCGTCGGGGAGCGCGGCCACCCGGTCTTCCGTGGCGAGCTCCTCCGTGACCAGGCCGGGCGCGTCCACGGCCCCGCGCAGCAGCGCCGCGTCGACCTCGCCGCGGGCGAGGCCGGCGGTGCGGTCGTCGATGCGGAGGAGTTCGAGCGGGGTATCGGGGTGGGCGCGCCGCCAGCGCCGGAGCAGGGGAGTGGTGTACGGGCCGAAGGCCGACCAGGCGTGCCCGAGGCGCAGCGGGCGGTGGCGCAGGCGCGCCGGGTCGACGGCGGCGTCGAAGGCGGCGAGGGCGGCGGCCGCCCGGTCCTGGAACGCGCGGCCTTCGGCGGTGAGCGCGAGGTGGTGGGTGGAGCGGTCGACGAGCCGGGCGCCGAGGTGCTGCTCCAGGGCGGCGAGGGTGCGGGAGACGGCGGGCTGGGTGAGGTGGAGCCGGGCGGCCGCCCGGGTGAGGCTGGTCTCCTCGGCGATGGCGAGGAAGCAACGGAGGTGACGCAGCTCGATGCTCATGCGTCCGGAGCATAACCGCAGCGCAATCGGCATTTCCGGTGCCGCGCGGGGGCTCGTAGCGTGGTTCGTGGCGGGGTGCGTGACGGGCTCGTGGCGTGGTGCGCGGCCGGGAGGGGAATTCGGGCTGTCGGCCGGACGGGGGTGCATTATTCTGGACCGGGGGTCCAATTCGGTGAACTAGCGTGTGGGTGAAGGAGTCGTCGGTGGACAGTCCCGTCAAGGAGGCGGCCCCGGCCGCGGCGCCGTCGGTGCGGGCGGAGGCGGCCCGGTCCTCCGCCGCCGGTCACGTCGCCGGTCACCGCCTCGCCCCCATCGCGCTCGTCGTCGCCGGTGGGCTCTCCGTGCAGTTCGGCTCCGCCGTCGCCGTGCTCCTGATGCCCCGCGCGGGTGCGCTCGGGGTCGTCACCCTGCGGCTCGTGCTCGCGGCCGCCATCCTGCTGATCGTCTGCCGGCCCAAGGTCCGCGGCTACGGTCGCGCCGACTGGGGGACGATCGTCGCCTTCGGTACGGCCATGGCCGGCATGAACAACCTCTTCTACCTGTCCGCCAACCGGATCCCGCTGGGCGCCGCCGTGACCCTGGAGGTCCTCGGCCCGCTGATCCTCTCGGTCGTCGCCTCCCGCCGCCTCGTCAACCTCCTGTGGGCCGGGCTCGCCCTCGGCGGCGTCGTCCTCCTCGGGGGCGGCGGCTTCGAACGCCTCGACCCGCTCGGTGCGGGCTTCGCGCTCGCGGCGGGCGCGATGTGGGCGGCGTACATCGTCTTCAGCGCCCGTACGGGCCGACGCTTCCCGCAGGCCGACGGGCTCGCGCTCGCCATGGCCTTCGGCGCGGTCATCAGCCTGCCGCTCGGCATCGCGGAGGCCGGCGACAGGCTCCTCGTACCGTCGACGATCGGCCTGGGCCTCGGCGTCGCGCTGATGTCCTCGGTCCTCCCGTACACCCTGGAACTCCTCGCCCTGCGCCGCCTGCCCGCGCCCACCTTCGCGATCCTGATGAGCCTGGAACCGGCCATCGCGGCCACGGCGGGCTTCCTCGTCCTCCACCAGGCGCTGTCCGCCACCGACGCCCTCGCGATCGCCCTCGTCATCGGGGCGAGCATGGGCGCGGTCCGGACGCAGGCGCGCCGCCGGGACGCCCCCTAGAATCCGCGCATGATCGCCGACCTGCAGTGCGTCGTCCTCGACTGTCCCGCGCCCCGTGAACTCGCCGCGTTCTACCGGGCCGTGCTCGGCGGGGACGTCGACCGGTCCGACCCGCGCTGGTCCCTCGGCGAGGGCTGGTCCACGCTGCACGCGCCCGGCGGGCTCGTCCTCTGCTTCCAGGGCGTCGCCGACCACCGCCCGCCGACGTGGCCGGGCCCGGAGCGGCCCCAGCAGTTCCCCCTCGACTTCGGCGTCGCCGATCTGGACGCCGCCCAGGAGCAGGTCCTCGCGGCGGGTGCGACGCTGCTCAACGAGGGGGCCGGGGCGCGGAGCCGGCGGGTCTACGCGGACCCGGCGGGGCATCCGTTCTGCCTGGTCAGGCACTGACCGCCGTGCTTGAGCCGCGGCGCCGGGACCAGGCGCGGTCGCCCAGGAGGGCCATGGCCGCGGGCAGGAGCACGCCTCGGACGACGGTGGCGTCGATGAGGATGGCCACGGCCATGCCGATCCCCATCATCTTGTACTCGATGGCGGTCAGGCTCACGAACACCGTGAACACGGCGGTCATGACGGCGGCGGCGCTGGTGACCACGCCTGCGCTGCTGCTGATGCCGCCGACGATCGCGTCCTTCGCGGTGGTGCCGCTCGCCCAGCGCTCCCTGATCCGGCTGAGGATGAAGATGTGGTAGTCCATGCTCAGTCCGAAGAGGATCACGAACATGAACAGCGGCAGCCAGGCGACCACGCCTCCGTACGAGGTGAAGCCGAGCGCCGATTCCAGGTGGCCGTTCTGGAACACCCAGGTCAGCACGCCGTAGGCCGCTCCGATCGAGAGCAGGTTGAGCAGGATCGACACCAGCGGAATCGCCCAGGACCGGAAGGCGAGCACCAGGAGCACGAAGGCCAGGGCGAGGACGAAGGCGAAGACGGCGGCGGTACGGCCGTTCAGCCGCTCGGCGAAGTCGTACGGCTGCGCCGTCTTGCCGCCGACCGCGTAGTCGATGCCCTCCACCGTGCCGAGGGTGGCGGGCAGCACCGTGCCCCTGAGCTTCTCCAGCGAACGGTTTGAGGTGTCGTCGGTGCCCTTGCCGATCAGGGGAACCCGCACCACCATCACGTCGCCGA
>NZ_MWIG01001061.1:0-2633 GCF_002156145.1 Streptomyces sp. NRRL B-24572
GCCGCCCACGGGCACGGCGGTGGCGACGGCGAGCCGGATCAGTTCGCCGCCGTGCCCGTGGGCGGCTTCACCGGCTGGCGCCAGGCCATGCCCGTCACCCAGTGGTCCGTAACGAAGGGTTCCACCGACTCATGACCGTCTACTTCATCGGCGCGGGCCCCGGCGCGGCCGACCTCATCACCGTGCGCGGCGCGCGGACCCTCGCGAAGTGCGGGGTCTGCCTCTACGCCGGCTCCCTCGTCCCCACCGAGCTGCTCGCCGAGTGCCCGCCGGACGCGAAGCTCGTCGACACGGCGAATCTCGACCTGGACCAGATCGTCGCCGAGATCGTCGCCGCCCACGAGGCCGGGCAGGACGTGGCCCGGCTGCACTCCGGCGACCCCTCGGTCTTCAGCGCGGTCGCCGAGCAGATGCGGCGCCTGGACACGGCGGGCATCCCGTACGAGGTCGTGCCCGGCGTCCCGGCCTTCGCGGCGGCCGCGGCGGCGCTCAAGCGGGAGCTGACGGTCCCGACCGTCGGCCAGACGGTCGTCCTCACCCGCATCGCCCAGCAGGCCACCCCGATGCCGGAGGGCGAGGACCTCGCCACCCTCGGCCGCAGCGGCGCCCTGCTCGTCCTCCACCTGGGCGCCCGCTACGTCGACCGGATCGTCTCCGAGCTGGTCCCCCACTACGGCGCCGACTGCCCGGCCGCCGTCGTCGCGATGGCCAGCCGGCCCGACGAGGTGATCCTGCGCGGCACCCTCGACGACATCGCGGAGCAGGTGAAGGCGGCGGGCATCACGAAGACGGCGGTGATCATCGTGGGCCGCACGCTGGCGGCCTCGGAGTTCCGCGACAGCCACCTGTACGACCCGGCGCGGGACCGCCACGCCTGCTGACGCACGACACGACGGAGGCCGGCCCCTTACGGGGGTCCGGCCTCCGTGCAGTCGCTACGGCTCAGGCGTTGGGCCGCTTGCCGTGGTTCGCCTTCTTCTTCTTGCGGGCCCGCTTCTTGTTGCCGCGCTTCGCCATGGGACTCCCTCTCGCTCGGGGACTCTGTCTGGGCAAGAGCCTAGGTTCGGGGCCGCGGGGCCGCATGTCGGTGCCAGGGTCTTGAATGGCCCTGTGACCGTTTACGACGTGGCCCGGGCGCTGCCGGGCATCGAGGAACTGCGCGACCACTCCCGTGGGCTCGCGATGCTGGAGGCCGTGCTCTGCCCGGAGTGGGAGAGCCGTTACTACTCCTTCGACGCGCACTGGTCGGAGCGCGAACAGCTGGCGTCCATGAAGGACGGTCAGGGAGACGAGTACACGATCGTCCTCTCGCCGGCGGGGGCATTCGCCCGTGTCTTCGCCCACGAGTCGCCGCTGAGCCCGTTCGGGGAGCTCGCGGACGGGCAGACCTGGCCGGGGGTGCTCGACGGGGTGCCGGAGGCGCTCGCCGAGTACCTGACGGAGCCCGCGTTCACGGACGAGGACGGGGTGCACGTGACCACGGCCTGCCTGTGGCGCGAGCCGACGGACACGGTCTGGCACACGGGCACGGTCGAGTACCCCGACGCGGGCGACGACCGCGAGGACCCGGACGGCTCCGGCCGCCTCCTCCACCTGCTCACGGACCGCACGGCGGAGGCGTACGCCGAATGGGCGTCGGACTACTACGAGACCCCGGTCGACCTGGAAGCCGTACGCCACGTCCTCGCCCTGCGCCCCCTGACCCCGGAGCTCGTGGCGACCCTCAACCCGGAGGTGGAGCTCGCCGACCTCGCCGAGGACATCGCGGAGATCGGCTACCCGACGGCCTGACGGTTCGCGGCCGCCCACTCCGGTGCAAGGACCGACATCACCGTCGCGTCCACCCGCTCTCCCTCCCAGAGGAGCGCGCCCCGCAGGACGCCCTCCGCGCGGAAGCCGGCCTTCTCGTAGGCGCGGTGGGCGCGGGGGTTGAAGGCGTAGACCTCCAGCCAGATCCGGTACAGGCCGAGCGCCTCGAAGCCGTGGCCGACGATCAGGCGGGTCGCCTCCGTGCCGAGGCCCCGGCCGATCGCGTCCGGGACGAAGGCGATCCGGAAGGCGCAGCTCTCGTTGCCGGGGTCCCACTCCAGGAGGACGGCCTCGCCGACGACCTTCCCCGTGGCCCGCTCGACCACGGCGAGGTCGAGCCGGTCGTCCTGCGCGCCGCGCGAGCCGTACCACTTCAGGAGCGCCGCCTCGTCGTGCGAGACGTGGCTCCCGGTCAGCCGGGTGACCTCGGGGTCCTCGAACAGCGGCAGCAGCGCGGGCACGTCCGCCTCGGTGACGGGGCGGAGGACCACCAGGTCACCGGTGAGGGTGGGCTTGTGCGAGAAGTCGGCCATGCCGTGAGTCTCGGCCCTCGTCATGGCCGCTGTCGCCCGGATTACGACCCCGCAGGGCCCTTGGGCTCCGACCGCCCCACGACCGTCCCCGCCCGGTCGATGCAGATCACGTCCACCGAGACCGGCGCGCCCCGCAGGACGGACAGGGCCTCGTCGCGGGCGCGGGCGGCGACCAGGTCGCCCAGGGGGACGGCGGCGGCCTCGCAGAGGCGGAGGGCGGCGAGGCCCGTGTTGGCGTCGGCGATCTCCGACGCCAGCGCGTCCGACGCGCCGCCCGTGCGGGCCAGGTCG
>NZ_MWIG01001062.1:0-1462 GCF_002156145.1 Streptomyces sp. NRRL B-24572
CGGATGGACGATCCGCGCCGCCGCGTCGCACGGCAGCACGGTGACCAGGTCGCGCCGCCCGCCGAGCGCCCGGGAGATCGCCGTGACCTCCAGGAGCGCACTGCCCAGTTCGGCGTCGCTGACCGACCCCGAGGTGTCGATGACGACGGAGACCCGGGGCGGACTGCGCCGCAGACTCGGCAGCACCGCGCCGGGCACGGAGACCGAGCGCCGCGACGGCCGCCCGTACGAGTAGTCGTCCCCCGCGCCGGAACCGTACGCCGCCGACCTGACGGCCGCCCCCAGCAACTCCCGCCAGGCCTGCGGCGGATGGAACGCCTCCTCGGCCCATCGCCGCCAGCCCTTCGGCGTGCTCCCCGGCCGGCCGGTGATCGCCCGGGCCACCCGGAACCGTACGGCGTCCTGCTCCTGGGCACTCAGCCCCCGGGCACCGTCCGCCCCCAGGTCCCAGGCCCGTTCGAGGCCGTCGGCGCCGCTGCCGCAGTCCAGCCAGCCCGCGTCCCGGGTCCGCAGGCCGAGCTGGAACTGCCGCAGGTAGTCCTCCATGAGCTCCCCCTCGGGAAGCCCCAGCATCTCGGGATGGACGGCCCCTCCGGGCCTCGGCAGCCCGTCGCCGAACACGTCGTCGTTGATCTCGCAGTCCGCCGCGATGTTCATCCGCAGCCGCTCGCCCGAACCCGTGAGACCGCGCTCCCGCGCCACCCGGTCGCTGCGCCCGTGGTGGTCGCGGAGCAGATGCGTCACCTCGTGCACCCACACCCCGGCCAGCTCCTCCACCGGGGTCCGGTCGACGAACGACGGAGAGACGTAGCAGCGCCAGTGCCGGTCCACCGCCATGGTCGGCACCTCCCGCGACGCCACCGTGTGCAGGGCGAACAGCGCGGTCGCCAGATACGGCCGGACGCGTACGGCGTGCAGGCGGGCGGCGTACAGCTTCTCCAGGTCCAGGCCCGGTTCCTTCACGTCCGGCCTCATCGCCCCGCCCCCGCACCCGCCGACACGGCCGCCGCCACGCGGTCGCCCGCCCGGTCCGCGCGCCGCGACAGGGACACGACCCCGGCGAGCCGCTCGATCGACGCCGGAACGTCCCAGTCCTCCCGGCGCAACCCGGCCAGCGTCGTCGCCGGTACGACCACCAGGTCCGGCGGTCCCGACTCCAGCGCACGGGCGAGCAGCGCCCACGCCGCGTCCCAACGGGCCCTTTCCGGGCGCCGGGCGACCGCCTCCACGACCCCTTCGAGGGCCGCCTGGCGACGGTCACCGCGCTCGGGCAGCTCGGCCCCCTCGGGGTCGGCGAGGAGCAGTTCGGGGTCCGGGAGGTCCATCCGGTCGAGCCAGGCCAGGAGTTCGAGCCCCGGACCGTCCCCGACGGCCCCCCTGACCAGCTGCGACAGCACGTCCCGCGAGACACCGGCGGCGGTCGCGAAGGCGATGAGGCGCAGCGCCGCCCGTGTCTCGCGGG
>NZ_MWIG01001063.1:0-1264 GCF_002156145.1 Streptomyces sp. NRRL B-24572
CGTCGACGAGGACAAGCGGGAGGGCGGGGGCGGATAGGACGGACGGCAAGCGGGACGGACGACAGCGGCCGAATCACGAGTCCGAGGTGCGAGGCGATCGAGCCATGACCGAGAAGAAGATCATCACGGTGATCGGAGCGACCGGTAGGCAGGGCGGCGGACTCGTGCGGGCCGTCCTCGCCGACCGCGAGGGCGGGTTCACGGTACGCGCCGTCACCCGCCACCCCGAAGGGGAGGCCGCCCAGGAGCTGAAGCGCCTCGGTGTCGACGACATCGTCCAGGCCGACATGGACGATCCGGCCAGCCTCGCGCCGGCCTTCGAGCACGCGTACGGCGCGTTCCTCGTCACCAACTTCTGGGAGCACCTGTCCGCGGAACGCGAGAAGGCCCAGGCACAGGCGCTCGCCCGGGCCGCCTCCCACGCGGGCGTCCAGCACGCGGTCTGGTCCACCCTCGAGGACACCCGGGAGTGCATCCCGCTCGACGACGACCGCATGCCCACGCTCCAGGAGCACTACAAGGTGCCGCACTTCGACGCCAAGGCGGAAGCGGACCACTACTTCACCGAGGAAGCGGTGCCCACCACGTTCCTGCGCGCCACGTTCTACTGGGAGAACCTGTTCGGCGCCTTCGCCCCGCAGCGCGGCCCGGACGGTGCCTTCCAGCTCGCCTACCCCATGGGCGGGAGCCGGCTCGCCGGCATCGCGGTCGACGACATCGGCAGGACCGCCCTGTCGGTTCTCCGGCGGGGCGCCGACCTCATCGCCGCCACGATCAGCATCGCCGGGGAGCACCTCAGGGTCGCCGACATGGCCGCGGCCCTCAGCCGGTCCCTCGACGAACCGGTCCGGTACCGGCCCCTCAGCCCGGACGAGTGGCGCGCGCAGGGATTCCCGGGCGCGGACGAGTCGGGCAACATGTTCCAGTTCTACGCGGAGTGCGAGCACCGCTTCACCGCGGCCCGGGACCTCGTCGCCGTCCGCGACCTGAACCCGGCCCTCCAGGACTTCGCCACCTGGCTGGCCGGCCACCGCGGCAGGCTGCTCACCGCCTGGACGTGACAGCGGTCAGGTGACCGGCTCCGGCAGGGGTACCGGCCCGGGCAGCGGACCGGGATGAGGCCCCGGCTCCGGGCGCGGGCCGCCTGGTCGAGGAGGATCGGGTCGGGGCTGCGGTGGCGCCGGCGGCACCGGGTCGGGGCCGCCCGGTCCGGGCACCGGGCCGGGGAGCGGGCCGGGCTGCGGGCCGGGGCCGGGCCCCGGCC
>NZ_MWIG01001064.1:0-2255 GCF_002156145.1 Streptomyces sp. NRRL B-24572
GCCGAGGCCACCCACCGCGGCGGACGCACCCCCGTCACCGTCGACGCCGCCACCCACCAGGCCCTCGAAGCCGTGGCACGGCGCAGCGGCGCCACCCTGTTCATGGTCCTCCAGGCCGCCCTGGCCGCCGTCCTCACCCGGCACGGCGCGGGCACCGACCTGCCGCTCGCCACCATGACCGCCGGACGCGACGACGAATCCCTCGGCGACCTGGTCGGCTTCTTCGTCAACACCCTCGTCCTGCGCACCGACACCTCCGGCGACCCCACCTTCGCCGAACTCCTCGACCGGGTCCGGCAGACCGACCTCGCCGCCTACGGGCACCAGGAACTCCCCTTCGACCGGGTCGTCGAGCACCTCAACCCGCTCCGCACCACCGCCCACCACCCGCTGGCACAGATCGTCGTCCAGCTCCACCACGACTACACGGGTGACGCCGCCGGCGCGAAGGGCCTCTTCCAGGAAGGCGGGCCGGCGCTCCTGGACACCGTCTCCACCAAGTTCGACCTGACCTTCGCGATGGAGGAGCGGCGGGACGCCGAAGGGCTGCCGATCGGGCTCGCCGGCGGCCTGGAGTACGCCACGGACCTGTTCGACGCCCCCACCGCCGCGCTGCTCGCCGCCCACCTGGAGCAGACCCTGCGGGCAGCGGCCACCGACCCCGGCGTACGGATCGGGGACGTGGACCTGCTCACCGCCGCCGACCGGTTCCGCCTCGTCAGCGAGTACAACGACACCGCGACCGTGGCCCCCGGCGCCCCGGAGACGATCCACGAGCTGATCGCCCGCCGGGCCGCGCGCACCCCCGGCGCGCCCGCCCTGATCACCGACGGGGAGACCGTCGGCTACGGAGGACTCGACGCCCGCGCCGGCGCGCTGGCCGCCCGCCTCCGGACCGCCGGCGTGCGCCGCGGCGACACCGTCGGCGTCCTTCTCGAACGCGGCGTGTCCCTGGTGGTGACGGCCCTCGCGGTCCTCAAGTGCGGGGCCGCCTACCTGCCCCTGGACCCGCGGCTTCCCGAGGCGAGGATCCGGCTGATGCTGGAGGACGCCGGGGTCCGGCTGGTGGCGACCGACCAGGACCACGCCGGGGTCCGGCTGGTGGCGACCGACGCGGACCACGCTCCCGTCGCGGTCGTCCCGACGCTCCTGCTCGTGGAGGCGCCCGACGCCGGGGAGCCCCTCGCCGAGGACGTTCCCGCCACCGGGGACGACCTGATGTACGTGATGTTCACGTCCGGGTCGACGGGCCGCCCGAAGGGCGTCGGCGTCACCCACCGCAACGTGGTGGAGCTCGCCCGCGACCGCGACGTCCGCGCCGGGGGACCGCACCGGATGCTGGTCCACTCGGCGACCGGATTCGACGCCTCCGTCTTCGAGATCTGGGTGCCGCTCCTCAACGGCGGCAGCCTCGTCCTCACCCGCGGCGACGGCACGGACCTGGCCGAGACCGCCCGCGCCGTCCGCGAACACGGCGTCACCACCGCCTACTTCACCGTCGGCCTCTTCCACGTCATGGCCGACGAGGGCCTGGACACCCTGCGCCTCCTGCGCGAGGTGTGGACCGGCGGCGACGTCGCCAACCCCGCCGCCGTCCAACGGGTCCTCACCCACTGCCCGGACACCGTCCTGGTCCACTCCTACGGCCCCACCGAGACCACCTTCGCCTCCCACAACCAGTGGTTCGGCACCGGCGAACGCGCCCTGCGGGGCGCCGGCCTCCACCTCGGCCGCCCGATGGACAACACCCGCAGCCACGTCCTCGACGACGCGCTGCGCCCCGTCCCGCCGGGCGTCCCCGGCGAGCTGTACATCGCCGGCGCGCACGTGGCCCGCGGATACGTCGGCCGGCCCGGACTGACCGCCGAGCGGTTCGTCCCCGACCCGTTCGAGCGGGACGGCAGCCGCATGTACCGCACGGGCGACCGCGTGCTGTGGACCCCCGCCGGTGAACTCCGGTTCCTCGGACGGGCGGACGGCCAGATCAAGCTGCGCGGCGTACGGATCGAACCCGGCGAGGTCGAGCGGACCCTCGCCGCGCATCCCTCGGTCGGCCAGGCGCTCGTCGTGGTCCGCGAGGACCGGCCCGGCGACAAGACCCTCGTCGGCTACGTCGTCCCCCGCAAGGACACGGCGGTCACCGAGGCCCGACTGATCGCCGAGCTGCTCGCCGAGGCACGGGCCGCGCTCCCCGAGCACCTCGTGCCCTCCGCCGTCGTCGTCCTCGACGCCCTGCCGCTCACCGTCAACGGCAA
>NZ_MWIG01001065.1:0-1588 GCF_002156145.1 Streptomyces sp. NRRL B-24572
TCCAGTCACCGGCGGCGGGACCGCGCCGCGTACACGGCGGGCGTACGGCGGGTGCGCGAGCACATCGCGCGCGGAGAGGTCTACCAGGCGAACCTCTGCCGGGTGCTGACCGCGCCGCTGCCGGACCCGGCAGCCGCCGACGTCGACGCCCTCACCGCGCTTCTGGCCCGCGGCAACCCCGCCCCCTATGCCGGAACGATCCGTCTGCCCGCCCACGGCGTGGAGATCGCCACCGCGTCCCCCGAGCTCTATCTGCGCAGGGAAGGGGCCCTGATCTCCTCCGGCCCCATCAAGGGGACCGGCCGCACCGCCGCCGACCTCCTCCCCAAGGACCACGCGGAGAACGTGATGATCGTCGACCTGGTCCGCAACGACCTGGGCCGCGTCAGCGAGACCGGCACCGTCGCCGTCCCCGAGCTCTGCGCCGTCGAGGAGCACCCCGGCCTCGTCCACCTCGTCTCCACGGTCACCGGCCTCCTCCGCGAGGACGCCGGCTGGCCCGAGCTGCTCGCCGCCACCTTCCCGCCCGGCTCCGTCACCGGCGCGCCCAAGTCCAGCGCGCTGCGGATCATCGAGGCCCTGGAGACCGCGCCCCGCGGCCCGTACTGCGGAGGCATCGGCTGGGTCGACGCCGACGCGGGCACCGGCGAGCTGGCCGTCGGCATACGCACCTTCTGGATCGACCGCCCCGAGGGCGTGCTCCGCTTCGGCACGGGCGCCGGGATCACCTGGGGCTCCGACCCGGAGCGCGAGTGGGAGGAGACCGAGCTGAAGGCGGACCGGCTCGTCGCGATAGCGTCGGGCGCCTATGAGTCATCCGGCGCCTACGAGTCGGGCGCCCGTGAGGCGAGCGGAAGGGCCACTTCTCGATGAAACTCTGGGTCAACGGCGGGCTGCACGACGCGGAGACCGCCCGGGTCTCCGTACTGGACCACGGACTGACCGTCGGCGACGGCATCTTCGAGACGGTCAAGGCGGAGCGCGGCGAAACGTTTGCTCTCACCCTCCACCTGGAGCGCCTCACCCGCTCCGCCCGCGGTCTCGGACTGCCCGACCCGGACCTCGACGAGGTCCGCCGCGCCTGTGCCGCCGTCCTGGAGGCCAACCCGATGGAGCTCGGCCGGCTCCGCATCACGTACACCGGTGGTCCCTCCCCGCTCGGCTCCGAGCGCGGCGACGCCGGGACGAGCCTGGTCGTCGCCCTCGGCGAGACCGGTCGCCGCCCCGACTCCACCGCCGTGATCACCGTCCCCTGGACGCGGAACGAGCGCGGCGCCCTCACCGGCCTCAAGACCACCTCGTACGCCGAGAACGTCGTCGCCCTCGCCAGGGCGCGCGAGCAGGGGGCCTCCGAGGCGCTCTTCGCCAACACCGTGGGGCAGCTCTGCGAGGGCACCGGCTCCAACGTCTTCGTCGTGGTCGACGGCCGGATCCTCACCCCGCCCGTCTCCTCCGGCTGCCTCGCGGGCATCACGCGCGCGCTCGCCGTGAAGTGGACCGGCGCCGAGGAGACCGACCTGCCCCTCGAGATGCTCGAAAGCGCCGACGAGATCTTCCTGACCTCGACCCTCCGCGACGTCCAGGCCGT
>NZ_MWIG01001066.1:0-1539 GCF_002156145.1 Streptomyces sp. NRRL B-24572
CACCGGCACCGGTTCCGGCCCCCGCGCCTCCCCCGGGCCGGGCTTCGGTGCGGGTGCCGCGGCCAAGGGGGCAGCGGCGCGGACGAGTTCGGGAGCGCGCACCGGCTCCGGCCGCCCGGTCCAGAAGTACCCGCCCGCGAGGCCCGCGGCCACGAGCAGGACCACCGTCAGCGCGGCCAGCGCCTTCGGTTCGAGCCCGCACCTGGTCTGCACCCACACCGGGGTCCGGTCGCGGAGCAGGGCGGCCAGCCGCTCCCGTACCCCTGGCGGGGAGCCGCGCTCCGGCGCCTCCGGCACCTGCCGAACCTCCGGCGCGCCCACCGGAGGCGGTGCCCACACCGGCACCGGCGGGGCCGTCCTCGGGAACAGGGCCTCCCCCCGCCGCCGTACGACACCCCCGGGCAGCGTCGGGGCCCGTCCGTGCCTGCCGGCCGGAGCACCCGCCGTGCCCGAGGCCCTGGGGATGGTCGATGCGATACGTGTACGAAGAGTCATGTCCGTGACGGTAGAGATCACGGTCGGCCCGTGCGGAGCTCAGCCTGCTTCCGTGGACAGGCGCTCCGCTGTGGAAAACTCCCTCACCCGTGTGGGGGACGGACCGGACTCAGCGCGGCGAGACGACGACCGCGAGGAGACCGGGGCCCGTGTGGGCGCCGATGACCGCCCCCACCTCGCTGACCTGGAGTTCCTCGATCCCCGGTACGCGTTCCCTGAGCCGGTCCGCGAGCGCGGCGGCTCGCTCCGGTGCGGAGAGGTGGTGCACGGCGATGTCGACGGAGCCGGAGCCGGCCCGCTCCACGGCGATCTCCTCCAGGCGTGCGATCGCCTTCGAGGCCGTGCGCACCTTCTCCCGCAGTTCGATCCGCCCGCCGTCGAGTTCGAGGAGCGGTTTCACCGCGAGCGCGGAGCCGAGCAGCGCCTGCGCGGCGCCGATGCGCCCGCCCCTGCGCAGATAGTCCAGGGTGTCGACGTAGAAGTAGGCGGAGGTGCCCGCGGCGCGCTTCTCGGCCGCCGCGACCGCCTCGTCGAGGGAACCGCCGGCCTCCGCGACCTCGGCCGCCGCGAGGGCACAGAAGCCCAGTGCCATGCCCATCATGCGGGTGTCCACCACGCGTACGGGAACGGGGGCGTCCTTGGCCGCGAGCACGGCGGCGTCGTAGGTCCCGGAGACCTCGGCGGACAGATGGAGCGAGACGACGCCCTTCGCACCCGCCGCGGCGGCCTCGCGGTAGGCCTCGGCGAAGACCTCGGGGCTCGGCCGCGAGGTGGTGACTGGCCGGCGCTTCTGCAGGGCCTCGGCAAGGGCCTTCGCCGAGATCTCCGTGCCCTCCTCGAGGGCGCGGTCGCCGATGACGACGGTCAGCGGGACCGTGGTGATCGCGTGCCGCTCCCTCGTCTGGCGTGGCAGGTAGGCCGTTGAATCGGTGACGATCGCGACATGCCGGGACATGAGCGGGAGGTTACCCGCCGGGGCCGCCGTGTGGCAGCCCGGCCCCCCTCAGCGGACACGGGTCCGCGCCCCGCGCGGCCGGTCCCGCG
>NZ_MWIG01001067.1:0-630 GCF_002156145.1 Streptomyces sp. NRRL B-24572
GGCGTCGTCGCCGGGCCCGAAGGGGTTGTGGCGGATCATGACGTCGAGGCCCGGGACGGGGGTGCCGTCCGGGGCGTCGACGGCGAGCCAGGCGGGGTCTCGGACGATGTCGAAGCTCGGGTGGGCTGCCTGCCACTCGTCGACGAGGCCGGTGCGGAGCAGCCGGTGGACCTCGACGCCTCGGTGGAGTTCCTTGCGGAGGTTCTCGCGGCGGGAGTTGGTGATGCGCAGGCCGAGGGAGAGCTTGAGCATGGCCCGGGCGCCGGGTCGGTGCACGGTGCGGACGGAGGAGGTGGGGTGCCAGGGACTGCCGTGCAGACCGAGGTCGTGGAGGAGGCCGGCGTCGAGGAGGGCGTGGACGTCGGGGCGGTGCAGGAGTTCGCGGGCCTGCCAGGGGTGCAGTGGCAGGGGCGCGGTGCCGGCGGGCGACGCGAGTCCTTCGGCGAGACCGGAGACGAGCTGTTCGGCGGTGACGGNNCGGGTGAGTAGAGCCGGCCCTCGGCCTCGGAGAGTCCTTCGCGACTCTTGGGGGTGGGGTGGAGCGGGTGGCCGAGCAGCAGGGACTGTTCGGCGGCGAGGAAGAGGTCGGCGTCCGGGTGCGGTTGCGGCCGGCGGCGGCGCTCGGCGAGG
>NZ_MWIG01001068.1:0-1104 GCF_002156145.1 Streptomyces sp. NRRL B-24572
TCCACGAGGAGCGGGCCGCCGACGAGATCGATCACTCCGTCCACCGGCCGGGAGACCTCCTTCGGCGCTCCGACCACCTCGTGTGCCCCGAGGCCGCGCAGGAGTTCGCCGTTGGCGGCCCGCTCCTCGTGGACGCGTACGACACGCTCGGCGAAGGCGGCACGCTCGTCGCCCTCGGGCACTCCGCCGGCACGGGCGAGGACTTCCCGTTCGGGGCGCTGTTCGGCGACCAGGGGCGGCACGACCGGTCCGTCGTGACCTTCTTCCTGCTCAACTGCGCCGGCCTCGACCGCGACCTGAGCTGGCTCGCCCACCGCGTCGCCGACGGGACCCTCGACCCGGGCATCACCTGGCGGGGCGGCTGGGACGACGCGGCGGACGCGGTCGCCGCCCTGCGCGCCGGCGGCCTGCACGGGAAGGCGGTCCTCACCTTCGACGGGCTCGGCTGACCGAGGATCCTGCCGACACCGGCCGGGTGTTGAATCGGGCCATGCGCATTCTGATCATCACCGCCGGTTCCCGGGGAGACGTCGCGCCCTTCACCGGCCTGGGGCGCCGCCTCCTCGACGCGGGCCATCAGGTCGCCGTGGCCGCCCACCCGTCCTTCGCCGCACTCGTCGGCGGCTGCGGCCTCGAACACCGGCCCGTGCCCGGAGACCCGGAGGCGCTCCTCCGGGGCTGGTCACGGGCGGCCTCGCGGGAGGAGGCCCAGGCGCTGACGAGGGCGTACGCGGACGGGCTCGCCGACGGGGTGGCGGAGGCCGTGGAAGGCGGGGCCGACCTGCTGCTCACGGCCCACGGCCCGGCCCCGCTGAGCCGGACGGCCGGCGAGGCGTTCGGCATCCCCGTCATCGGCACGTACCTCGTACCGTCGTTCGCGACCCGGGAGTTCCTCCTGCCCCACGCGCGGAGCACCGAAGACCAGGGCCCGGAGGGCAACCTCGCCGCGGGCCGGGACGTCATGAGGCGCGCCGAAGGGGCCTTCGCCGGCGGAGTGACCCGGCTGCGCGACCGCCTCGGACTGCCCGACGGCACGCCCTCGGCGGCGGCCGACATCCGGCCGGCCTTCCACGGCTACAGCCCGCTGGTGGTGCCGCGCCCCGG
>NZ_MWIG01001069.1:0-636 GCF_002156145.1 Streptomyces sp. NRRL B-24572
CGCCTGACGCGGCAAGCCCCCGAAAGAGCGGAAAGGGCCTCCGACGCAGGCCGGAGGCCCTTTCCGAGGCAAAGCCGCAGAGGGGGCAGACGAGTCGGGCTGTACGCCGGGTTCTGTGCCCCGGGACCTCGCGGTCGTCGGGGCGACGGCCATCCATCTAGGACCGGCGTTGCCGCCGGCCTCCTGCGGTCTACCCGCGGACTCGGGCGAGCAGCCCTCGAACATCCGCGCAGGGACACCGGGGTGTCCCCTCTTGACCTTGCTCCGAGTGGGGTTTACCTAGCCGCCTGAGTCACCTCAGGCGCTGGTGGTCTCTTACACCACCGTTTCACCCTTACCGAGGACCGAGGTCCCCGGCGGTCTGTTTTCTGTGGCACTGTCCCGCGGGTCACCCCGGGTGGCCGTTAGCCACCACCCTGCTCTGTGGAGCCCGGACGTTCCTCGGGAAGATCCGAGGATCTCCACGCGGCCGTCCGCCCGGCTCGTCTGCCGTGCCGACCATGCTACCTGCCGATTCAGAGGAAGTCGGCCGTCTCCAGGTCGAAGGCGAAGGGGGCGGGGAGGGGGAGGGGCACCGTGATGCTCGCGGTAGTCGCCGTTCTCGGGGTCGGTGAACAGCGTCACCGTGGACGTGTC
>NZ_MWIG01000107.1:0-23818 GCF_002156145.1 Streptomyces sp. NRRL B-24572
GGGCGGCAGCGGCGCCATCGACGTCAAGCCCAGTGACCTCTGGTCGGTCTCCGGCAGGGCCGCCGCACAGCAGGACTTCCTGGTGCGCGGCGCCCACCAGCTCCTGGAGGAGCTGCGCGAGTATCCCGACGCCGGGGGCGCGGGCAGTGAGGCCCAGAAGTTCGCCCAGGCGTACAAGAAGATCGGCGACCGCTGGTTGGAGGTCTGGGGGCGGTCCGTGATCAGCGTCGGCGGCGTGGCCGTCGGGTTCACGGAGACGGCCAACGCCTACACCCAGGCGGACGCGGCGGCCCATCCCAAGCCGGGCACGACGGCCGAGCAGCGCCCACGCCCCGCCGTCATCGACCAGGCTCCGAAGTTCGGTGGGATACCGGACATCAAGTGGGGCGACGACGACGGCGTCGACGACTTCCTGCGCGGCCTGATGGAGGGCATACCGGAGATCGTCCGGGACGTCCTCCAGCCGCTGTGCAAGCACGTGTTCCGGGTCGGAAGAGTGGCGGACGTCCACCCGTTCCCGCAGCAGCACTACCTCAACTCCCTGTGCCACAGCTGGATGAACGTCTCCATCGTCGCCGCGACGGGGGCGGACCAGCTCACCCAGGCCGTCGGCGCCATCACCAACCACCAGCAGGCCGACTGGGAAGCCGCCATGCGGACGTTCTGCAGCGCGCTGTGGGGCGCCACGGACTGGGGGCAGCAGAGGCATGGCTATCAGTGGGCGCACACCGCCAGCTCCGGCCCGAGCACACCCAAGGTCCCCACGGGCAGCGAGCCCGTCCTGGCCGTACTCAAGGACACGGCCGACAACATCGCCACCATCCTGCGCGAGTACGCCGAGGCCGCCGTCGACCTGAACCGCGACGTCGCGGATGAACTGCACCGCGCCATGCGGAAGGCCGCCAAGGAGATCATCGACGACCTTGCCAAGCCCAAGAATCCCAAGGATCTCCTCGGCAAGGTCACGTCAGTGATCGGCAAGGGCGCGGGCCTGATCCTGTCGTTCGACGTCAAGACCGTGCTGAACTTCGACACGGCCAAGCTGAACCGCATCGTCGATACGTACACCGGCATCCTGAGCGGTCTGACCACCCGCATGGAGGCACTGAAGGGGCCGCTGGACGAGGCCTACCTGAGCGCCCCCAAGTTCGAGGCCGGCGTCGCCCGCGCCCACGGCTTCGGCACGCGGGCCCTGGAGGAATTCAAGGATTCGCAGGTCTGGCTGAAGGTCGACTCGAACGGCAATTACGATCTGAACCTCGCCGCCAACGAGTACATGGCGGGCGGCCACACGCTGGACAAGCATGTCGGCAAGACTGACGAACAGCTCACGCAACGCCTGCGTGACCAGCAGACGAACGGACCGACCCAGGCCTGGCCGTATGGCAAGCCATACCCCGGCAGCTCCTCCGCCTTCCCGAACTACCAGCGGGCGGAGTATCTGACCGAGTACAACCTCAATCAGAACAAGGCCGCTATCGAGGCTTGGATCAAGGGCCCGCCGCCGCCGGACGAGGGAAAGGTCGAGAAGTTCCGCGCGGACGCCCCGAATGGCGAAACCAGCGGGAAAAGCGTCTTTAAGCAGCCGCAGAACGTGCAAGACCCGAAGACCGGGTACAAGGAGGGAGGCATGGATGCCGAAGTGTACGACGTGAAGGGCATCGAGACACGGATCAAATACGACAGCAGCCGCAATCCGCCGTTCACCGTCATGACGTCGATGCCCTGCAAGTCCTGACGTAAGCAAAGCACGTAAGGCTCCGAGAAAGGCCCGCACCGCATGTTGTCCGTCGACCAGGCTTCCTGGGACACCGCCGTACGCCATCTGTACAGGGACGCGGTCGCATACATCGCCACGGGCCCGCGCGACCACGAGGACTGGGTCCTCGACGTCCCCCCGTTGATGGCCCGGGCCGTCCCGGACCCCCGGGGGTGGGCCCGCGTCGATGACACGGCGCAGGCCCCGGAGCGTGAGGGGTGGCCCGCCTATCCCTTCGCCGTCCATCCCCCGGAGTACATCGCGCCACGCCTCAAGGAAATCGACCGGGACAGTGCCGAGGACCTCCTCCTGGCCCTCACAGAGGCCGGCTGCACCCTGGCCAACCTGCAGTACTTCGAAGAATCCCCGGAGGAACTGCGGGCGATGGCCCGCACGATCCTCGCTCGTTACGGCGACAAGGCCACCTACCACACCAACGTCAGCAAGCAGGGCAGCCCGCCCGGGACGCTCGACTTCGCGCTGGAGGGCCTGGGGTACAGCCCACTCGGCGTCCTCATGGAGGACTGCGGCCTCGTCGTCGTCTCGGACACCGAGGTCGGTTTGTTCTGGACCTTTGCCGACTAGTGATCCGCCTGCGGATCAGGCTGAGAGGATGCCCCCGTGCTGACCCGTTCCGCTACCTACCCCGACCGGGACACCGCCCACTGGGCCACCCAGCAGGTGGTGAACGCCAACGAGCAGGTCATCCACCGCTGGCTGGCCCAGAACACCCGGGATCGCCTCACGATCGAGGCCGCCTGGCCGTCCCGCGAGGAGGCCGTGGGCCGGGTCCAGCTGGAGGCCGAGCTGCTGGCGGGGCGCGGGCCCGTCGACGTTCGCGCGGCGCGCGTGGTGCTGCGCCGCGAGCCGTCGAGCCCGCACGGCTTCGTCGTCCACACCACTGTCCCGTTCTATCTGTAGGGGCCGCACGCGAATGTCCATGAAGCCCCTCGAACACGACCGCCGGTACGGCGAGCTCGACCAGGTGATGCGCGCCTACCTGGGCCAGCCGGCCGACGACACCCCGGAGCGACGCAGCCGCGCCCTCGACGCGTACCTCCGCCACACCTGGCACACCCGCCCCTCGGCCGTCGCCGAGGCGGAGCGCCAGCTGCGCGAGTACAGCCGCAACCCTCCGGGACGGATCCGGCTGGAGCTGGGCGAGTTCTACGCGATCCCCGACACCGGGATGCCCCAGTCGGAGATCGGCGGCTGGCTGACGGTGCTGGCCGATCACCTGAAGAAGAGCATCGAGGAAGGCGACGTCCCGGAGCCGGCGTCCCCGCAGACGCACTGGGAGTGGCACGCGCGCTTCCCGGAGACCGCTCAGCTGCTCGGCGGCTGGTTCTCGCAGGACATCGTCGACGAGTTCCCCGACCACGACGCCGCCGTCGCCGACTACGCCGCCACCACCCACCCCCAACTGGTCGCCCGCCTCGTGGGCGAACTCCACGAACTGCTCGCCCTCCCCCTGGACGAGGGCGACTACGCCCTGGCCGCCGCCGAACTCGGCATGGAGGTCGGCCCGCCCGAGCCGTTCTCCCACGGCGCCTGGTTCCAGTCTGTGGCGACGACGCTGTCCGGCTGATTCAACCCTGTGGCCGGCCTCCCTCTCCTCTCGGTACGAGAGGGGCCCGTGCCACAACGTGCCAGTAGGGGCGGTGAACAGCGGTCACCAACAGACGCCAGAGTCAATCGAGAGCCCTACTGAGGAAACCCGTTTTCACAGGTCAGACGACTCTTTAGACCCAAGTGCCGGGTGATTCCCAAGCTTATGGCGCGGGTTCGATTCCCGTCATCCGCTCTTGAACGAAGCCCCAGGTCAGCGACCTGGGGCTTCGTTGTTCTCCGGGTCCGTCGGGCGGGTCGGCGGCGGGACGGGGACGGCCGGACGGCTTGTAATGCTCGAGTAATGGCAGCTGTCTAGCGTCCGGGCTCCCCCGTTCCGTTCCTGGAGGAGTGCCACGATGCACGTGCCCCGATCGCCCCGGCGCAGATCCGCCATGTGGGCGGCGGCCTCGCTGTCCGCAGCGGCCGCCCTGCTGGCCAGCCCCCTGACCGCCTCCGCCGACACCGCCAACGCCACGACGACAGACGCCGGAGCCACGGTGGACAGCGCGCTGACGAGCGCGCTGAAGGACGGCAAGGAGACCGCGTTCTTCGTCGTCCTCAAGGACAGGGCCGACCTGACGACCGCCAAGAAGCAGAAGACGCACGCCAGGGCCGCGACGGCCGCGTACAAGGCGCTGCGGGCGAACGCCGAGGACAGCCAGAAGTCGCTCACCTCCTTCCTCGACAAGAAGAAGGTCGGTCACAAGGGCTACTGGATCGCCAACACGGTCCTGGTCACCGGTGACCAGGACCTCGTCGACGAGATCGCGAAGCGCCCGGACGTGGAGTCGATCGTCAAGCGGAACGCGTTCGAGCTCGACGGCATGGAGACCTCCGACGCGAAGGTCAGTGCGTCGCGCACCGCGTCGGCGGGTACCGACTCGTCCGCCGACGGCACGGACACCCCCACGTGGGGCGTCTTGGACGTGAAGGCCGACCGGGTCTGGGACCAGTACGAGGACCGCGGCGAGGGCATCGTCATCGCCAACGTCGACTCGGGCGTCCAGTACGACCATCCCGACCTGGTCGCGAACTACCGCGGCAACAACGGCGACGGCACCTTCACCCACGACTACAACTTCTTCGACCCGACCGGCGAGTGCGGCACGAGCGCCCCGTGCGACAACAACGGCCACGGCACCCACACCATGGGCACGATGGTCGCGAAGAACGGCGTCGGCGTCGCGCCGAACGCGAAGTGGATCGCCGCCAAGGGCTGCGTCTCGGACATCTGCTACGACGACGACCTGCTGACCGCCGGTCAGTGGATCCTCGCGCCGACCGACCACAACGGTCAGAACCCGCGCCCGGACCTCGCCCCGGACATCGTCAACAACTCCTGGGGCTCCGACGACCCCGACACCCCCATGTACCAGGACGTCCTCGACGCCTGGAACGCGGCGGGCATCTTCGAGGCGTTCGCGGCCGGCAACGACGGCAACGGCGTGGCCTGTTCGACGACCCACCCACCGGGATCAATGAACTCGTCCTACGGTGTCGGCGCCTACGACGCGAACGGCAGGATCGCCAAATTCTCCGGCTTCGGTCCCTCACCGATCGACGGCACGGCCAAGCCGAACATCTCCGCGCCGGGCGTGAACATCACGTCGACCTGGCCCGGTTCCTCGTACAACACCATCCAGGGCACGTCGATGGCGACCCCGCACGTCGCCGGTTCGGTGGCGCTGCTGTGGTCGGCGGCCCCCTCACTAATCGGCAAGATCGACGAGACCCGCGCACTCCTGAACGAGGGCGCCCGCGACGTCGAGGACACGCGCTGCGGCGGCACCGCCGGCATGAACAACATCTGGGGTGAGGGCAAGCTCGACATCCTCGCCTCCGTCGACAAGGCCCCGCACACCGCCGTCACCGTGACCGGCAAGGTCACCGACGAGGCGACGGGCGCCGCGCTGCCGGGCTTCACGTTCCAGGCCACCGGGGGCCGCCAGGTCACCACCGGCGCCGACGGCACCTACCGGCTGACGCTGACCGCGGGCACGTACGACTTCACGGTCAGCGGCTACGGCTACACCGCCAAGACGGTCCCCGGCGTCACGCTGACCACCGGCACGCCGCTCACCCAGGACTTCGCGCTCGACGCCGTCCAGAGCCACGCCGTCACCGGCACGGTCCTCGACGTCGCGGGCAAGCCGCTCGCCAAGGCGACCGTCTCCCTGACGGGCGTCCCCGTCGACTCCGTCACCACCGGCGCCGACGGCACGTACGCGCTGCCCGAGGTCGCCGAGGGCTCGTACGACCTGCGCGTCGAGCCCGCCGCCCCTGCCGTCTGCAACGGCGCCTACACCGGCCGGCTCGAGGTCGACGGCGACGAGAGCGCCGACGTGAGGATGCCGAACCGCACCGACACGGGCGGCACGTACTCCTGCGCCCCCGTCGCCTCCTCCTGGATCAAGGGCTCGACGACCACCGGGCTGACCGGTGACGAGGACGCCAGGACGATCAGCCTGCCCTTCCCCGTGACGCACTACGGCGTGAGCTACACCAGCGCCTCCGTCACCACCAACGGCCTGGTCAACTTCCTCCAGCCGCGCCTGGGCGACTACGTCAACACCGCGCTGCCCACGGCCGCACGGCCCAACGGCGTCGTCGCGGTCTTCTGGGACGACCTGGTCCTCGACAAGAAGTCGAGCGTGCAGACCGCCACCACCGGCAAGAGCGGCGCCCGTAAGTTCGCCGTCGTCTGGAACAACGCCTCCATCGCCGCCGACAGCTCGGTGCGCATCTCCTTCGAGGCCGTCTTCGACGAGGCCACCGGCTCCGTCACCCTGCAGTACCAGGGCATCGGAACCAGCGCCCTGCAGCGCGGTGGCTCGGCGACCACCGGCATCGAGAACCAGGCCGGCACCGACGCCCTCGGCACCTCCTTCAACCAGACCGTCCTCAGCGACGCCACCGCCATCCGCTTCACCCCGAAGGGCGCCCGATGAGAAACATCCACCGGCGGGGCCTGCGCCTGGCCTCCGTACTGATCGCGTCAGGGCTCGCGCTGACCGTCACCCCGGCCGTCCACGCCGACGACGGCGGTCTCCTGTCGCTCACCGACAGCCAGGCCGAGCAGTTGGCCCGGCACGCCATGCCCGACGTCTACGGGGACGGCGGCAAGAGCCTGGAGCAGGGCACCGAGGACGCCGGCACGAGCGACGGCTCCACGTCCGACAGCTCCACCGCCGACAGCGGGACGAATGCCGTCAGCCCCTGGAAGCTGACCAAGAAGTCCGCCGTGGAAGGCGCCCAGGGCATGGCCCGCACCTTCCCGGTCGGCGGCTCGAAGGGCGACTACTTCACCGTCAACAGCCTCACCCCGATCCAGCGGGTCGACGCCGACGGCAAGCGGCTGTGGTCGCGCGACTCGACGTCCCTGGACTCGGACTGGCAGGTCACCCCGACCCCCCGCGCCGTGAAGGAGCCCTACCCGGCCGCCGTGGTCATGGGATTCAACGCGGTCAACCCGTTCTCCCCGACCTCGGACAACGGCGTCACCACGGGCGACCTGACCGGTGACGGCGTCGATGACATCGTCTTCACCGCCAAGTCCGGCGTGAACCCGTACCGGCCCTTCACCTCGCCGGGCTCCCCGCTGCCCAACGGCACCTTCGTCACGATCCTCGACGGCGCCACCGGTAAGACGCTCTGGTCGAAACTGTTCGCAGCCGCCTACAACATCAAGCTGGTCGGCAAGACGCTGGTCGTCGCGGACTCGGCCTACGCGAACATGAACTCCCCAGCGGGCTCCAGGACCACGCTGAACGGCTTCCGCTTCGACCACGCCGACGGCAAGCTCACCCCGTCGCAGACGTGGACGTACGACGCCGGCACCTACACCGGTGTCTCGTGGGGCTCGCTCGAGCCGATCGGCGACGGCCTGCTTGCCGCCTCATGGAACCAGGCCAAGCGCTACACCACCGACAAGGTGCCCAGCGGCCACACCCTGGTGATCGACACCGAGGACGGCAGCGTCAAGTGGACCAGGAGCGGCCGGCTCTACGTGCGCCAGCTGCACCTGGACGCCGAGCGCGGCCGGATCGTGGCCCTGGAACAGTCCGACTACGCCGACGGCGTGAAGTACGAGCTCAGCACGTACGCGACCGGTGACGGCACCCGCACCTCCCTCAGCGAGCGGATCAACGCGTTCCCGCTCGTCCTGGAGGTCGGCGACATCCAGGGCGACTCCAAGCCGGAGTACACGGTCAGCGAGTCGACCATCGACGACAGCCTGTCGATGAACACCAACAGCATCCGCGCGCTGGACGGCGACGACGCGAGCCTGCTGTGGTCCCGCACCCTCAAGCGGCCCGAGGACCAGGCCGGCGGCGACCTCGCCTCCGTCTGGGGCCTCCAGGCCGTAGACGGCAAGATCATCGCCTCGGCGATGGACGACAAGGACGCCGACACCGCCGAGAACCGCTACTCCAACCACTACGCCCGGATCACGGCGTTCGGCGGCGCAAAGGGCGACGTGAAGTGGGACAAGCGCGGCACCATCGGCTCGATGCTGGGCGGCCAGCTGTTCCAGAGGGACGGCGGCTGGCGGCTGCGCACCACCGACACCGACCAGAACGTCCGCACGTACAACATCGGCAGCGGCAAGCAGGAGAGCCTCCAGCCGATCGAGGGCATCCCGTACACCGCCGTCGCCACGGACATCAACGGCGACGAGAAGCAGGACCTCGTCGTCGGCGGCTCCTCCGCGGGCCTGTACGCCTACGACGGCCCGTCCCTGGTGTCCGGCAAGCCCCAGCGGCTGTGGACGGCGACGATGCCCGGCCGGGTCGTGCAGGTCATCAAGGCCGACACCACCGGCGACGGCCGTGACGAGATCGTCGTCGCCGCCAGTGAGGGCACCGCGATCGTGGACGCCCGTACCGGCAAGGTGCTCACCACCGTCAAGGCCGCGGACGGCGAGTACATGCGCAACGTCGTCGCCTCGAACCTCGACGGTGACCCTGCCGCGGAGATCGCCGTCGCGACCGACAAGGTGCGTGCCTACGAGGGCAACGGCTCCCTGAAATGGGAGTACGCGGTCCCGTCGGAGATCGGCACCCCCGCCTTCGCGGACCTGTCCGCGAGCAACGGCAAGGTCTACGCCCAGTACCAGACCCGCGGCAAGCTCCCGACCGGCCCGGTCACCGTCGGCGGCGTCGCCCTGAACGGCGAGGACGGCAAGGCCGCCTGGTCCTTCACCCCGAAGGCGCCCGCGGGGACCACCGGCGACGTGCTCGGCATCCCGCTGCGCGCCGGCACCTTCGCCTCGAAGGACATCCCGTACGCCGGCGGAAACGCCGTGGTCTTCACGTACGTCGTCCGCGGGGACTTCGCGCAGACACCGCCGAACCAGCTGACGAACATCACCGAGATCCGCGACGGCCGCACCGGCGCACTGCTGCACCAGGCCAAGACGGGCGGCTTCGCCACCATCGGCAACTGGTTCACCGGCCCCGAAGGCCTGGTGCAGAGCAGGCTCGTCTCGCTGCGCACCTTCGGAGCCGACGAACAGGACTACGAAGTCCACACGCTGGCCGAGATCCGCACCTCCTCCTTCGCGACGGGCCCGGACGGCGCCCGCCTCGTGGTGTCGAGCGGCGTCCAGGTACTGAACCTGTACCCCGCCTCCGTGCTGACGTCGGGTGCGAGCTACCCGGCCGCCAGCGTCTCCACCGGCATGACGGGCTCCCGGGAGCACTTCGTGGCCGACCTCGACGGCGACGGGAAGGACGAGGTCATGCTGCTCTCCTTCGACGACTACGGCACCGACCGCACCGCCGGCCTCGTCGGCAACCAGGTCTCCAACCCGTACACGGCGATCCGCTCGCTGGCCACCTGGACCATCGACAAGTCCTGACGGTCCGCATCCGCTGAGCCGGCGGGCCCGTGTCGGCGCGGGCCCTCGCACCAGCCCCCTGGGCCTCGCCCAGGGGGCTCTCAGTTCGGCGGGCTACAGTGGCAGCCCCATGAACGCGCAGCCCACCCCACCCGGCGCCGCGCCGGATGTACCGCTGCTGCGCCTGCACCTGCTCGGCGGCTTCCGCGCCACCCGCGGCAGCGGCCCGCCACCCGCCGAACGCTGGCCCCGGCTGACCGCCCAGACGCTCGTCAAGCTCCTCGCCGTCACGCCCGGACACCGGCTGCACCGGGAACAGGTCATGGACCTGTGCTGGCCGGACGCCGGTCCGCAGACGGCACCCAACAACCTGCGCGTCGCACTGCACGCCGCACGGCGGGCCCTGGAACCCGAGCTCGCACCGCGCGCCGCCTCGTCGTACCTCATCTCCGACGGGGCCCTGTTGCTCCTCGACCCCGCCACCGTGTGGGTCGACGCGGATCACGTCGAGGAGGCCGCGCGGTCCGCGCTGGCGTCCCGGGACATGACCGAACTGGAGAACGTGCTGGAGCGATTCGAGGGCGGCCTCCTGCCCGAGGACCCGTACGCGAGCTGGGCCGATGCGCGGCGCACACGGCTCATGGCCCTGCGGGTCGAGGTGTGTCTCGCCCTCGCCACCGCGCACATGGCGCACGAGGACCTGCCGCAGGCCGCGGCGGCGGCCGAGCGGGTACTGGAGACGAACCCCGCCGAGGAGGGAGCGCACCGGACCCTCATGGACATCGCTCTGCGGCAGGGGATGCGCCGCCAGGCACTGCGCCAGTACCACCTGTGCCGGGACGCCCTCGACGCGGAGCTGGGGGTGCGCCCCGGGCCGGAGACCGAGCGGCTGCACCGGGCCGCCCTCGCCGCCGCTCCTACGCCGGCCGCCACCGGGCCCGCCCTGCCCGCGCCGCTGCGGGGGATCACCGTGGCACCCCTGCGGGGGCGGGACGACGCGCTCCGCGGGCTCCTCGCAGGCGGCGGGCCGCCGGTGAGGCTGCTCACCGGCGAACCCGGCGTGGGCAAGACCCGGCTGGTGGCCGAGGCGGCACGACGGGCCGCGGGCTCCGGCACCGCCGTGCTGTGGGGGGCCGGGCACGACGCGGAGGGCCACACCCCGTACGGGGCGTTCGCCGAGGCGCTCGACGGCTGGCTCGCCGTGCGGGAGGTGGCCGAGCGCGCCCGGATCGGCGCCGAGTACCCCGACCTGGCCGCGTTCCTGCCGTCCCTGGGGCAGATCAGCGGATTCGGGGAACGCAGCCCCGAGGAGGAACGCGACCGACTGTTCCGGGCGACCGCCGGGCTGCTCGGCGAGCTGACCGCCCACCGTCCGGTCCTGGTGGTCCTGGACGATCTGCACGCCGCGGACTCCGGCTCGTACCAGCTGCTGAGCCATCTGGCGCGGCGGGCCGCCGGGCCGGGGTCCCGGCTGCGGTTCCTGGTGACGTACCGCGAGGAGGAGTTGCCGGACACCGACCCGCGGCGCGCGGACCTGACCGTCCTGGTGCGCCAGGGGCTCGCCGTGCCCCACGGCCTGGAGCGGCTCGGTAAGGACGCCTGCCTGGCGGTGGCCCGGGACGCGGTCGGGGCCGCCGCACCGCTGGACCGCGTCTGGGAGCTGTCCCTCGGCAATCCGCTGTTCGCCGTGGAACTGGCCCGGGCGCTCGCGGACGCCCCCGAGGAGGGAACCGCGACACCCGAAGGCGTACGGCAGCTGGTGACCGAGCGCCTCGCGCGGCTCGACCCGGACGCACGGCGCGTCGTCGAGGCACTGTCCGTCGCGGGTTCCGAGACCGCCTCGTCCGAACTGCTCGACGTCGCCGCGCAAGGACTGCACCCTCCGGTGACAGGAGCCGCCGCCACCGCCGCCCTGGAACGGGCGATCGGCGCCGCGCTCATCGAGGAGCGTCCCGTCGTGGCGTCCGGGCGACATGTGCCCGGCCTCGCCTTCCGCCATCCGCTGGTCCGCCTCACCTGCTACGAAGGACTCAGCGCCGTGCGCCGCATGCAGCTGCACGGCGCGTTCGCGCAGGCGGTGCGGCAGCGCAGGCCCGACGCCGTCGACACCCTCGCCTCGCACTTCACGCGGGCCGACGACCCCATGGCCGCCGAGTATCTGCGGCTCGCGGCGGAGCGGGCCTCTGCCCTGTACGCCAACGACACCGCCGACCGCTACTACCAGGACCTCGTGGCCCGCCTCGACGTGGACGCGGCCCGCACCCGGCTCGCCCACTCCCAGGTGCTGCGCCGCATGGGCCGGTTCGACCGAGCGGCCGAGGCGCTGCGGACCGCGCTCGACGAGTTCGTACGGCGGGACGACAACGACCGCGCCGTGCTGGCCGCGGGATACCTGGCCGAGAGCCTGGTCAGGGCGAAGGACTCTGCCGCCGGGCGGCAAATCCTGCACGACCACCGGGCGACCTCGGACACCGCGCCCGAACCAGCGGCCGTCCACTACCTGGCCCTCTCCCTGGTCTGCTGCTACGAAGGAAGGTACGACGACGGATACGCGGCCGCCCGGCTAGCCCTCCCTGCCGCCGAGCAGGTGCCCGGCGCGGCCGGGCAGGGGCTGCTCGCCCGCGCCTACACCCTGCTGGCCAGCAACCTGGGTCTGGCCGGCCACTTCGAGCGGGCCCGCGCGGCCGGCGACCGGGCTCTGGAGCCCGCCGAAGCGTACGGCGATCCGCAGCTGCTCGGCACAGTGCTGTCGACGCAGCGGGAGAACGCCCGGCGCGCCGGGCGGCTGCACGAGGCCGTCGGCCTCGGCAGGCGCGCCCTCGACCTCGCCGAGCATTCCGGGGATCCGGCGGCCATCGCGTTCGAGCGGGCCAACCTGGCGGAACTCCATCTGCTCCTCGAGGAGACGGCCCCTGCCGCGGCGCTCGCGGACGCCGCGGTGACCGGAGCGGAGGCGGACGGCAGCTGGTGTCTCCCGTACGCCCTGACGGCACAGGCCCGGGTACTGCTGCGCACCGGCGACCTGTCGGGCGCCGTAGCCGTCCTGGACCGTGCCGAACGGATCGCCACCGACCTGGAGGACCGTCAGGCCGCGTACGAGGTGAGCACGGCACGCGCCGAACTCGCCCTGCTCGCACACCGCCCGGACGAGGCGCTGGCCGTACTCGACGGCCATGCCACCGACGCGCCGACCCTGACCGCTTGGGCCCATCTCCTCGCCGGTCAGACCGAGTCGGCGCTCCGCATCGCCCGTGCGGAGACGGAGCGTGCCGCCCGCTCCGGAGAGCGCCTCGCCGAAGTGGAGGCCCGCACCACACTCGGCGCCTGCCTGTCCCGCCTGTCCCGTACGCAGGAGGGCGAAGCGGAGATGGCGCACGCCTCGTCGCTCGCCGTCGCACTGCCCTACCCGGCCTGGGCCGGACGCCTGGGACGGGCCCGGAAACTGCTGGGCGAGACGAGAATGTCGACGCAGCCGTAGCGCCTGCCGCACGGCCGCCGGAGCCGGGAGCAAGGCACAGATGGACCGGCTCCACGAACGTGCCCCGCGTGCCCCCCGCCGTGCCCTTCGGAGCGGTAAACAGCGGACAGGAGGGGGTTTCCACAACACCGGAAGAAGGTCCACCGTGAGGCCGTTTCCCCAGGTCAGACGCCAGATGATCTCCGCAAGCGCCGGTGATTCCCAAGCTTATAGCGCGGGTTCGATTCCCGTCATCCGCTCTTGAACGAAGCCCCAGGTCAGAGACCTGGGGCTTCGTCGTTGTCTAGACCTTCTCAGGTGCCTCGCACCACCTGCGCACCACGGCCTGGTCGCGATCCTTGATAGCCTCGCCGGTCACTCGTACAGGAGACCGACAACCGCAGGGGGACGCGTGTCGTTCGATGACGAATGGGCCCGGGCGAAGGCCGATGGTTCCTTAGACAGTCCGACCGCCATGCGGCTCAACCAGCTCCCCGTGGATCGGGGCGGGTCCACCACGGGCGGAACGCTCGACTACAACACGGACTCCATCAACGGGAACGCGAACCTGCTGATCGAGATCGCGGGACTGCTCCACGAAGGCAGGCCCGACGGTGATCTCGGAACCATGGCGCGCGTGCCGCGCTCTCACACCGAAGTCGCCACCGAGGTCGAACGCTTCGGACGGTTCGCCAATGATCAGTTCCTGGACACGGTCGCACTCCTCGCGGCGCTCGCCACCCGTCTCAAGACCACGGGGACCGACTTCGTCGCCGTGGACGACGCCAATACCCGTCGCTTCCTCGACAACGTCCTGAGCGATGGCCAGTACGTGGCACCGGAGGCGAAGTGACCGGCCTGAGCTACCGCAAGGACGTCGAGTTCCTCGAAGGCTGCAACCCCGCCCTCGTCGAGCGGAACGCCGACGAGTTCAAGCGCCTCCACGACATGCTGGTCGAGGTCGACGTACCGGCCGAGCGCGCGGAGAAGCGGACCCACTGGCACAGCGAAGGGAGCCAGCACTACGTGTCTCGGCTCGCCGAGGCACGCAAGCTCATGCAACACATCGCCGAGGGCTACGGGCACGCTGCCAGTGCCCTGCGAAGCTACGCGTGGGCGCTGGAGACCGCGAAGAGTCACTACTCGAACGGCAAGGCCAACGAGCGCAGCCTTGCCGCCCTGATCGGCACCAAGGGCACCGCGATCACCCGTGAGGCGCAGGACGCCGAACCCATGCGCCAGTGGGAGGACATGCGAGCCACCACGGGGGTCCTCGACTTCTTTGCCGAACTCACCATGGATGTCGACGACATCCGGGAAGAGGCGAACAGGCTCCACGATGCGGCGGGAGGTGCGTTCCACCTCGCTGGGACGACCGAGAAGGAAGCCCGTGACCTGTGTGTGCACGGGCTGAAGCAGGCATATGAGCTCCTGCCCGAATTCCGCATGGGCTCCGTCCAGCGAGTGGACATCGTGGCGGCCATCGCGTCCCTGAGGAGCGAGGCCGCGGAGGCCGGCGGCAATCCCCTCACTCACCTGCCCGGCAGCCCGCCCAAGCAGGACTACGCCGGAGGAGTCGGCACCAACCCGGTCTCACCGACGCTCCACGACATCCGCACACGGCTGTCCGCCCTTCCGGGGGCGGAGGACAGCTACTGGAGTCCGCCTTCGTCGAGCCAGGACCGGAAGGACTGGATCGCCGCGAACAAGGAGATCATTCAGGCCGCCGCGAAGAACTCGGGATTGCCGGCGGACATGGTCGCCGGAATCGCCTGGCAGGAGATCGGTGGACAGCCCGGCATCCTCGACGACCTCACGGACACGATCCGCGAGCAGGCCGACGCACCCTGGGGACTGAGCCCGGTCTCCCCGGAGAACCTCCCCTGGCGCCTCGGCGGGACCCCGGACGAGACGTCCTTCGGCCCCATTGCCATCCAAGTGCGCCGCGGAGCCGAAGTACTCGGCTACGACCCCCAGAACATGACCGAACAGCAGCGAGCAGTCGTGGAGGAGTCCCTCCAGGACCCAGGGCAGAACATCTTCATAGCGGCGGAGTACCTGGCCCAGCTCAAGGCCGAGAGCGAGTTCGCCGACGTTCCCCCCGAGCAGATGACGCCCGAGCAGCGCCAGGAACTGGCGGCACGGTACAACGGCGGTCCGTACTGGCAGGGCGATGACGCCCAAGCCTATGGACGGGCCTTCACCAAGAACCTCGACGAAGCCAAGGGAGCTCTCCAGTGATGCCCGATCGGCCCGACGTCGCCGGGACTGCCAGTGACGACGGCTGTCTGCGGTGGGTCATGGCGGTCCCGCTGGTGCTCCTCCACGCGATCGCCGCATGGTTCGTGTACATGGCCCTGACGATCCGGCCCGCGGGCAGCTGGGACGACGAAGCACGGGCCGGGATCATACTGTCCTGCGTCCTCAGCATCGCCGCGAGCGGACTCGCCCTGCTGGTCACTCTGCTTCCGTCGATCCGTCGCGCCATGGGCCCCTGGTGGCTCGCCCCACCGCTCCTCCTGGGCGCGGTCGCAGCCGCCCGGTGGGCAATCGGGGTGTGAGGACAGGCCGCCCGCACCTCGTGCCCCAACCGTGCCCTTCAGGACGGACACCAGCGGTCGACACGGGTGTCCAAGAGCTTGTGGGATGAGTGCCGCCAAAGCATGTTCCCGCAGGTCAGAAGCGGGATAATCGAACTCGGTGACGGTGATTCCCAAGCTTATAGAGCGGGTTCGATTCCCGTCATCCGCTCTTGAACGAAGCCCCAGGTCGGTGACCTGGGGCTTCGTCGTTGTATCAACCTGTTCCGGCGTCCCGCGCCACTTGCGCACCACCGCGATGGCAACCAGATCTCAGGCCTTCCGGGCATCCGGGGCCGCCCCGTGCAGTGCCGCCCTGCGGCGGCGGTGGGTCAGCTCTGCGTGGTGTCGTCACCCGTCTGCCCGGCGCCCTCAGCCGTTCCTACCTTCTCGCGCATCTTGCGCACCAGCTCCGCCTTCTGTTCGGCGGCACCCCGGCGGTCGAGGTTGCGGTGCGGACCGTTGTTCTGGCGTTCGGCCCGGGACAGCTTCTTGCGCTGGCCACCGCCCTGGCCCACGGGGTTGTTGATGTTCTTGCTGTCGGTCACGGGTTCTCCCGGTCATGAGCTGGAGTGATCTAAGACGTTACTCGGTTTATCGGCCGCCCTTGCCGACCTGCTCGGCCGCACCCGCGCCCGCATCCTCGACCACCTCGTCCAGCCGTCCGCGACGACCGAACTGGCTCAGCGGCTGGGCGTCAGCCCCGGCACGGTCAGCCAGCACCTCGGCGTCCTGTACCGCGCCGGGCTGGTCACCCGGGCCCGGCACGGACATCTCGTGCTCCACCTGCGCAGCCCTCTCGGCGACCGGCTTGCGCGCCGCCGCCGTGGTGTGCGGCAAACAGGACGTCTTTGGCCGGGGAGCGGTGGCTTGCCAGGACGGGAAGCGTGCCACAACGTGCCGGTAGCGGCGGTAAGACGCGGTCAACAAGGGTGAGCCGGAACAGCCAAAAGGCTGCTCCCGACGGGCGTTCTCGCAGGTCAGACGCTGTGCTCACGCTCAAGTGCCGGGTGATTCCCAAGCTTGTGGCGCGGGTTCGATTCCCGTCATCCGCTCTTGAACGAAGCCCCAGGTCGGCGACCTGGGGCTTCGTCGTCGTCCAGACCTCTCCCCGCGCCTCGCGTCACCTCCGCACCACGCCCTGGCCGCCCTCCTCGATAACCTCGTCCACAGACCGGTCATGAGTCGCTTCGACATGCTTGTCCCTTCAGGGGAATCGGGCAGGGTCCGGCCTCCGCACGGCGATTGCGGTGCGACCGGAGTCCTTGCCTTCGGGGTCAGCCCCGCAGGGTGGCGATGGCCTTCTCGATACGCCGTTGGCGCGTCTCGGGCTTCTTCGCGCTCTCGATGGCGCGCACGTGCTCGCGCTTGCGACCGTGGGCAAGGTTGTCGTACGCGGCGCGGGCGGCCGGGTCGCCGTCCAGGGCCTGGGCGAAGTCCGCGGGCTCGACGACGACGCGCGGCTCGGTGTCGAGCTCCAGCTCGACCTCGGCCTCCTCGCCGATCTCGACACCGGCGGCCTGCCGGTTGGCGTTGCTGAGGCCGAGCAGGTGGCGGCCACGCAGGAGGGCGACCCGGCTCTTCCAGGAATGCCCGTTGACCGTGATGGTCACCGGAGGCCGCGTGCCCCCGCCGAGCGCCGCTACCACCTCGGACGGAACTTCCAGGCCCCGCATGGGCTCAGGTGGCTCGACGTGTGCTCGGAACTTCATGGTGGTTCTCCTGTTGTTCGGCCCGTTGTTCTGCCGGCTCACCGGCGCGCGTTCGCCGTTCGACCGGTACGACAGGGCCCGGGGTCAGGGCGGCGTGGGGACGCGCTACGCGGCGGCCTCCCAGGCGAACCCGTCCAGGTCGGTGAAAGCGTCGGCGGTGCTGCCGAGGACGATGCGGTGCGAGCCGGTGCCGTCGACGGGAACTCCGAGGTCCTTGGCCAGGGCGCGGCGCTTGTACAGCGCCAGCTTGACGGGGCTGGACTGACCGGCGGCGAACTCGGCGTACTTGCCGCCGAAGCTCTTGGCCACGGTCAGGCCCCGGCCGACGTAGAACTGCTTGGTGGCCTTCACGTCCTCGACGCCGATCAGCAGGACGACCTCGTCGATCTCGCGGGTGTCGGGGCCGGTGTCCTTCTTCTCCGAGGTCGCGATCTTCCAGATCGTCCCGTCCGGGGCCTGGACGACGCCGCTGTAGCCCCACAGCGACTTCGCGGCGGGCTTCAGGACGGTGGCACCGGCGTCCACGGCGGCGCCGAAGAAGCCGTCGACGGTGGCCGGACGGGACACCGTGAGCGCCAGGGTGAAGCCGCGGAATCCGGTGGAGTGCGCCTCGGACGCCCGAAGGCTCACGTACGTGTCCACGCCGAAGGCGCTGTAGAAGCGGCGAGCGGCCTCGAGGTCGGCCACCTCAAGGGTGACGGACGCGAGGGACGTGACGGCTGCGGTGGATGCGGTGGTTGCCATGACCATCACGCTAGGGGCCGAGCGGCGGCCGGGGCTTCTCGATTCCTGACCGGTCTTGAGACCTGTTCCGCCACGCACGCCGGCATGCCGACCAGCTCGGTGAAGCGGGTGGTGAGCGTGCCCAGCGACGCACAACCGACCACGAAGCGGACCTCGGTGATGTTGAGGTCGGCGTCGAGGCCCCGCCGCAGCAGCCGAAACGGGGGCCGGACCTTCGCGCTCCGCAGATAACCCGTGTCGGTGCGGTGCGCGCCTCACTAGCGTGTGCCCATGGACGAGGTCACGTGGGTGGGGGTGCGGGAGCGGGTTCTCCGGCTCGCCGAACACCCTGAAGCAGACAAGGTCTTCGGCGCGCGGGGGCACGGCTTCCGCCTCGGTCCGGTCATGAGCGAGGAGCAGCTCCGGGCGCTGGAGGCGGAGCTGGGCGTCGGTCTGCCCGCGCAGTATCGGAGCTTTCTCCTCCATGTGGGAGCAGGTGGGGCCGGCCCCCACTACGGCCTGATGACACCGTCCTTGGGCGACGGTGGGTGGCAGTGGCGCGGCATCGGGCTCACGTTCTCCGCCCAGCCGACCACCGCCGAGTTCGCCGGGCGGCCCTTCGTGGCCGAGGTGCTGCAGGGAGAGCTCGACGCGCTCGACGATCAGGAGCCCGAGAAGGACGCCTTCGCGACCGACGAGGAGTTCCGTGATGCTCACGCGGCCTGGGACGCGCGCTACGAGGAGCTGTACGACGCGCAGGAAGCGGGCGCGGTGTTCCTCAGCGAGCAGGGATGCGGCTATACGTCGCTGCTGGTGATGACAGGCCCGCACCGGGGTGCCATCTGGGAGGATCTGAGACCGATGGACCGGGGGATCGTGCCGACCGGGCATGACTTCGCGCACTGGTACCGAAGCTGGCTCGAGCAGACCGAGCAACGGCTCGATACCTGACGGGGTGACGACGGTGCAGTACTGCGAGCGCCACGAAATGCACAACTGCGCGGACTGCGCTCCGCCCGCACCGCGCAGCAGCGCACCCACCGGCGAATGGGAGGACTGGCCTGCAGCCGCGATCATCATCCACGCCAGCGGCAAGGCCCACCTTCCGGGTTGCATGCACATCGTCCCGGCCGATGTCCGGTCACCCCGCTACGGCTGGGTGCTCACCCCGTCACCCGGGGCCTGGCGCCGCCTCGCGCCCTCCAGCCCGCTCCGCGCCACCCAGGGCAACACCGAGCGGGCGGCCGTGAGCCGCTGCGAGAGCTGCGACGCGACGCAATAGGAAAGCGGTTCGATCCCCGGGGGGGGAACCTGCCCGTTCAGGCTCAGCAGGCCGTGCCCCCACCGTGCCCTTCAGAACGGGTACGGCCGGATCACCGTCACGTGCCACCCGCAAGAGCGCTCCGGCAGGCGGCGCTCCGGGCGCTGTCGGCGGCGCGCGCCCTCGGCACGCCTCCTCGGTCGGGGCCGCGACGCCTCGCTCGGCAGCTGCACGGCCTGTGACGGTCATCGGTCCTGGAGGGCCGGGGCGGCGTGACGTCCTCCGCCCCGCAGCTCGCGGCGGCGCACGTACCACCAGAGCGCGGGCAGCAGGGCGAGCCAGAGCGCCAGCTGGAGCGGGACGCCCGCGAGATCCCCGACGATCAAGGCGGGCAGCGCGCACAGCATCGCGCCGAACGCCGCCTTGCCATGGACCACGAGGAGCCTGGGCAGTCCTCGTTCCCCGTAGCGGCGCGCCCGGACGACCACCCGGCCCCCGGCGTACGCGGTGAAGGCACCGGCCGCCGAAAGGACCGACCCCACCGCGGTCGCGAACTGCGGCTCACCCACCGGGGTGTCGGCCGTCTCCTGGGACCGGCCGTCCTTGGCCACGGCGACCCTGTAGTCCCGCCACAGCGTGACGGTCACGACATCGCCCGGCCGCAGGTCCTTCAGCAGGGGGCCGTCCGCGCCCATGTCGATCTCGTCCGAGACCTCGCGCGAGCCCCTGAGGCGGAGCGAGAACTCCTCGTGCTTGGGCTCGTCCTTGACCACCGTGCTCACGACGGTCGCCGTCACGTCACGGAGGCAGTCCTCGGACGCCCCGGCGGAAGCGGGGCACACGGACGCGGCGGCGAACGCCCGCTCTTCGTCGATCAGTTCCGGTACCACGCCCAGGAGGACCACCCCCGCCAGGAGCGTCGTGGTGATGCCCAGAAGCGCCGCACACGAGCCCCACGCCCGGTGCCAGAGCGTGCGCCGCCGCACGGCGGCCGAAGACACGTGCGGGCCGGGACGCGGCGGGCCGTCAGACATTCGGTCCCCCCGCTCGGACCGTCCTCGCACGGGCGAACACGGTGAAGACCACGACCGACACCGAAGCGCCGAGCCCGGTGGCGAGCGGGTCCGCCACGGCCCGCCCCGTCACCGGCCGAAGGAGCTCCACGGCGCCGAAGACGGAGGCGAAACCCACGCAGCCGGCGAGCACACCCGCCGCCCAGTCCCGGTGCACGAGCACGAGCACCACCAGGAAGGCGACCGGCGGCGATCCCTCGCCGGCGGGGGGCAGCCATGCCCCGCCCAGACCGCACACCGCCCAACAGGCCGCGAGCACCCACCCCGCCTCACGCCACGTGACGCTTCCGCCGACCGTCATCGCCCCGGACCTCCCGTCGTCCCATCGGTCGCGGCGGAAACGGTCGGCCGCGTTTCACCGCGCCGTCGCGACCCGTGGACGGAGGAGCGCCAGAAGACGAGGAGGTAGAGCACGGGGCCGGCGGCACGGCAGGAGCCGACCACCTCGGGCTCCGGGAGTCCGGCCAAGCCGTACACACCGCCGACCCCCGTGCCGATCCCCAGGAGGGCGAAGCCCGCCGTCCAGCAGAGCGCCACCCATCGCCCGCCACGGCCCACCCACGCGGGAGCCCGCTCGGGGCGGGCCCACCACTCCCAGGCGGTCCACGCCATCAGGGGCCCGAAGCCCAGCATGAGGACATCACCGAGCACGTCCCACAGCCGGTCCATGCTCCCCTCCCTTGTTACGTACGGCTCCGCGGCCTCGCCGCAGCGTGCCCCTGCCCCCCTGCGGCACGAGCGAGCATGGCATCTCGCGCCCGGCGAAACATTGCCCGGATCCAGCAGTGTTGGCGCGCTCAGACAGCTCAGCCCCTGGAAACCGGCGGTTGGGCTCGCCGAACTGCGCCGCGTCGGGTCCGCTGCCTCCGCGATCGCACGGTCGGCGGCATTCCGCCTCGTGACGAGCCCCGGGCCGGGACGGCGACCCCGCCCGCCGTGCGAAGGCCGCACCGGGGAGCGCAGTGGTCGCGGGACGGATCGGCATGTGGTCGGTTGGGCCCAATGGCCCCCCTGATCTGCCCTTCCGGTCTCTGGTGGCACCGTGCGCGCCGCGTCGAGGATCGGAGGTGAAGGCAGGTCGCCGCAGCAGACACGGAGGCCCCGAGGCGAGGAGGCGAGAACGATGGACGAGCTCGGGCGAGCGGAGTGGTTCGTCATCGGCGTCACAGGCATGGCTCTGGCCGCAGCCGCCCATGCCGCGGCCGGTGCGGCACACATCTCCAGGGAGATGCTGCGGGCCTCGACCGGCGGAAACCCCGGTTCGGACGGTTCGGGATTCCAGGTGGACAGCGGCCCCGGCGGCTGGATCCTGTTCGGCACCTTGATCGTGGCGAGCGGAGCCGTTTACCACGTCGTGTCCGGAGTCAGCACGGTCATCAAGGAGATCGTGCACGTGACGCCTCGGTGACCAGTCCCGACTCGACGCGGACGACACGAAGCCGGGAAGGCCCGTGCCATGGCGTGCCGTGGTGTCTTTGATCGCCGGACATGAACACGGCCGCCTGACGGGCCGTGTTCCGCGCAGCCGCCTGCTGAAGGCGCTCGTCCACACGGCCACGACGTCCGTACTGACGTGGAACCGCGAGCCCCCGCGGCCGTACGACATCGTCACCCGCACACAGGCGGCTCTCTCCGCGAAGGCCGTCTTCGACATCGCCGTCGGCATGCTTGCCGCCGCCGCCCGCATCACCCCCGCCGAAGGCGGGCAGCGCCTGCGGGCCTACGCGGGCGCCCACCGGCAGCGGCCGGCCGACATCGCCGAAGACCTCGTACGGCGGCGGCTGAGCCCGGAGGCCGTACTCGCCCCCACACCCTGACGCCGGGATCCGTCGCCGCTCGCGGCCGGGCGAGGGCCTGGCCCCGCCCGCGAGGAGCGCGGCCGGGCGCGGACCCGGCCCCGCCCGGCCGCACTCCTCGCCGCGGCAGGCGGACCGGCAGTGTCCCCAGGGCCGGACTTGCCGGATGGCTGCCCGAGCAGCCTAGGGCGGCGGGGGTTCGGTCCGGCGCGAGTCTTCTCGGCGTGCCTTTGCCGTTCCGGCCGCCCGGGCCGCTGAGGCAGACCGCCGAAAGCGGCGCAGCATCCGGGCGGGCCCGTCGCCGTCTGCGGGCGGGTACCCGTCGTCGAAGAGGTCGAGCAGCCGACGCGGCTGGGACTGCCAGTTGTAGGTGAAGAACGTGATGCCACGCGCGTTCAGGCGGCAGGCGAAGGCCAGCAGGGCGTGGAGGCCCACCACATCGACGAAGGTCAGGTGCTGCATGTCGCAGGCCACCACATCGGCGCCGTCGAGAACGGGCTGTACTTCGTCGAGAGCGGGCCTGGCGTCCAGGTCGAGCTCGCCGGTGGGGGCGAGGTGCACGGTCGATCCGTGGCGCCTGGTCTTGACCCCGAAGCCCACGGGGGTGCTTCCGCCGGCTCCCGTCGCCCCGGGCCGGCGTGGACCCGGGCGGCCGGCCACTGGGCGGATGTCCGGCGCGGCCCAGCCGTGAACGGTGAGCACGTGGTGGGTCCCGGCGAGGCGGAGCAGAAGGGCCACCGGGCGGCTCAGTGCGGTGAGGACGAGGGTTTTCCCGTCCCTCAGGGCCAGATGGTTCAGGTCCAGCAGGACGTGCAGGCCGGAGCTGTCGCAGAAGGTGACGGCGGCCAGGTCGATGTCGAGTCCGCCACGACTGGCGGTCAGGGCCATGGTGAGGTTCTGGCGGAGGCCGGCGGCGTCGGCCGTGTCGATCTCGCCGCTCACGCGCGCCAGCACCCGATGGGGCCCGGGTACGAAGATCACGGAGACGACCGAAGGCGGCATGAGGCCACTGACGTGAGCCGCCCCGGCGGTGGACGGGTATCCGGGATGAGAACTCATGGCCTTGCTCCCTCGGCAGTTCCGTTCTTGCGGGAAAAGGCTTGGCGGGGCAGGACTGCGGTCCGGCCCCTCGACGGTTCGCGGATCAGCTGCGCGGGTCGCGCTCACGGGGATCACCGTCCGTGGCGGGTTTCCCGGCCGCCCCGGTCCGGGGGCTCAGGTCGACCAGGAGCTGCAGGAGGTCCGCGATCCTGTGGTGTCCCTCGGCCGGGTGACGGAAGAGGGTCCCGGGCTTCACCTCGTAGTGGTTCCGGCGGCCGTTGCGCTTCCGGGTGAGATACCCGGCGCTCTCCAGGTCCGTGACGATGGCCTGGGCGGCGCGTTCGGTGATCCGGCAGGTCTCGGCCATGTCCCGCAGCCGCGTCTCCGGATCCCCCTGGATCATGGCGAGGATCCGGGCGTGGTTCGTGACGAACGTCCAGCTGGTCCGAGGCTTCATCGGCTCCATGCCCGAAATTATATGATTTGCGATTCCGGTTTCGCCATACCGGAACCCGGATTCCCTGACCGGAAGCCCCTGGAACCCCCGTGCCACTCCTGCAAGCGGCCCGTCCCGCGGAGAGCGAGACCAAAGGCCGGCCGCCGCGCTGCGGTTCTCCCTCGCCGCCTGACACCGACGGCCCACGCGCGGGGTGGGGCGGTCGCCCGCCGTCCCGGGTCCGGCGTGTCCGCCTGCTGATCACCACGATCGTCGCGAAGAGGGTTGGTCTAGGGTGCCGGCGGTCCGTACAGGCGGAGGACGGGGAGACAGAGCGGTGACGTGGGACGGCCGTGCGTCCGGCGAGCAGGACGCGTGGTGGGATCCGGAGGCGACCGAGTTCCTCCCGCACATCGCGCCCGGGCCCGCGGGCGCGGAACCGTGGCGTTTCGACCGAGAGGTCACGGACACCCGGCCGCTCCCCCTGATCGACGCCCCGATCGACGTCGTCCCGGGCACCCCGCTGCCGCC
>NZ_MWIG01001070.1:0-231 GCF_002156145.1 Streptomyces sp. NRRL B-24572
CGGGCCTCGCCACCGGCCTCGGGGCCGACGCAGCGATCGGCATGACCAGCCACGGCAACCTACGCCGCGGCCTGAGCGTCGAGAAGCTTCACGGTGCCGGCCTGACGTACCTCAACCTCAGCCTCCACAGCCTCGACCCCGACCGGTCCGCCGAGATCATGGGCGGCGGACCGGGCGGGGTCGAGGCTGTGGAGGCTGAGGTTGAGGTACGTCAGGCCGGCACCGTGAAGC
>NZ_MWIG01001070.1:318-646 GCF_002156145.1 Streptomyces sp. NRRL B-24572
CCGGCCTCGGCGGCGATCGACGCGTAGTCGGAGGCGGTCAGGGGACGGTCCTTGTGCCCGTAGTCCGGCATGCAGCGGGGCTTGCAGAACACGCAGTCCAGGTTGCAGAGCGAGTTCAGGGTGAAGGCCAGGTAGGGGTGGTTGCGGCCGGTCGCGGCGAAGGCGGCGGCCCTCCTGACCGGCCTCAACGCCGGCCGCCTGGTCGACGGTCGCCGCGCGGCCGAGGTTGAGGAAGACGGACCCCGGCTTGAACGCCGTGAAGAGGCCGTGGTCGAAGAAACGGTCCGTGGCCCAGGTGGAGGGCAGCAGATCGACCACCACGTCGGCG
>NZ_MWIG01001071.1:0-2266 GCF_002156145.1 Streptomyces sp. NRRL B-24572
CGGTGCGCGGCCGCGAGCCCCGCGGTCCCGGCTCCTACGATGACGACGTCGACGGTCTCCACGACGTCCCTGTGCTGTGCGCTGATTGCGGTACTGAGCACGTGCCCCTCCCCAGGTAGGCGCCGCCGGTGGGAGGCCTTATGCCCCCAACGGGCCCCCGGAATGCCCGAGTTCGCGTTCGTATCGAACAGCGGGCATCGAACGGTGGGCGTCGAGCCTAGGAGGCACACGCACGGAAGTCGGCCCGCGCGCGGCGGGGTGCACGCAGCACGGGGGAGCGCAGACGCACTCGCTAGCGGAGCGCCGCGCGGATCGCTTCGTCGATCGTCGGGAAGGCGAAGTCGAAGCCGGTCTCCAACAGCCGCCCCGGCAGCACCCGCTGACTGCCCAGCACGTCCTCGGCGAAGTCGCCGAGGGCGACCTTCAGGACGGGCGCGGGGACGGCGAAGAGGGTCGGGCGGCGCAGCACGCGGCCCATCGCCGCCGTCACCTCGCGATTGGTGACGGGCTCGGGGGCCGTCAGGTTCACCGGACCGGAGAGGGCGGGGGTGTCGACGAGATGGCGCAGGGCGGCCACCTCGTCGTGGAGGGAGATGTGCGACCAGTACTGGCGGCCGTCGCCCATCCGGCCGCCGAGTCCGGCGCGGAAGACGGGGAAGAGCCGTCCCCAGGCGCCGCCCTCGCGGGCCACCACCAGGCCCGTACGGGCGTAGGTGACCCGGATGCCGGCCTCCTCGGCGGGGGCGGCCGCGGCCTCCCACTCCACGCAGACCGAGGGCAGGAAGCCCGTGCCGGCGGGGGCGCTCTCGTCCACCGCGCGCGTGCCGGTGTCCCCGTACCAGCCGAGTGCCGTGCCGCAGACCAGCGCCTCCGGCGGGTTCGCGAGCGAGGCGAGCGCCTGGGAGATCGCCGTCGTGCCGAGGACCCGGCTGTCCCGGATCTCCTTCTTGTACGCCTCGTTCCAGCGGCGCTCGCCGACGCCGGCGCCCGCCAGGTGCACGACGGCGTCGACGCCGACGAGCCCGGCGGCGTCCACGTAAAGACGCTTGGGGTCCCACTCGACCTCGTCGGCGGTCCGGGCCGGGCGGCGGACGAGGCGGAGGACGTGGTGGCCGTCGGTGCGCAGGGAGCGGACGAGGGCCGAGCCGATGAGCCCGGAGGCGCCGGTGACGGCGACGCGCTTGCGGATGGCGGAACGCTGCATGGTGACCATCCTGCCCTCCCGGGAGGCCGCGTGGTCACCCTCCTGCCCTTTCGGAAGCCCGCGTGGTGGCCATCCTGCCCTCCCGGAAGGCCGCGCGGTCGCCCTCCTGCCCTCCCCGGCCGCCGCGTGGCACAGTGGCCGCCATGATCGTGCCGGAGACGCAGATGCGTATACGTACCGCCGTGCAGGACGACGACGCCGCGCTCGCGGAGCTCGACCGGGTCACCTGGTCGACCCTCCACGCCGTGCAGCCCGCCCCGGAGCCGGGCGCGCCCTTCTTCGACGAGCGCCACCTGCCCGGGCACTACCTCGTGGCCGAGGACGGCGGGGCGGTCGTCGGTTACGTCCGTGTGGCGCCGCCGACCCCGCTCGCCGCCACCGCCCACGTCCGCCAGATCCAGGGCCTCGCCGTCGCCGAGTCGGCCCGGGGCAGGGGCGTCGCCCGGGCGCTGCTGCGGGCCGCGATGGACCGGGCCCGGGAGGAGGGTGCCGTACGGATCACCCTGCGGGTCCTCGGGCACAACGCGCCGGCCCGCGCGCTCTACGCCTCCATGGGCTTCCTCGTCGAGGGCGTGCTGCCGGGCGAGATCTTCCTCGACGGGGCGTACGTGGACGACGTCCTCATGGGCCGGTCGCTACGGAGCTGAGGGGCTTCGCGGCATCCGCGTACCGCACGGGCCGGTCGCTACCGAGCCGAGGCGTCCCCCGTCCCGTCCCGCAGCAGCCGCATCCCGCCCATCAGTTCCCGCAGGCAGCGGACCGCGAGGGCGGCCGGTGAGCCCTCCCCGCGCTCCGGCGCGTCCGTCTCGGCCCAGGTCTCCAGGGCGATCCGGATCGCGTCGGTGGCCGCCGCCGCCGCGAGCCGTACCTCCAGCGGGTCGGCGTCCGGCCCCGTGAGCCCGGCGACGACCTCGCGCAGGCGCTCCTCGGACTCCTGGTTGACCCGGTACCAGACGGCCCGGAGGGCGGGGTCCTGGGCGGCGGCCCGCAGCAGCCCGCGCGTCCAGCGCAGGCCTTCCGCGTCGGCCTCGCTCGACGGGGTGAGCGAGGCCGACGCGGAAG
>NZ_MWIG01001072.1:0-1131 GCF_002156145.1 Streptomyces sp. NRRL B-24572
GGGCGGGCGGTGATGGGGATGTGCTTGTAGCCGGAGACGAAGCTGGACCGCAGCCGCTCGGGACGGCCGGCCGGACGGAAGTCCTCGAAGCGGGTGAACAGCTCGTGGAAGAGGGTCTTGAGGCTGACCCGGGCGACGCTGTGGCCGATGCAGTAGTGCGGCCCGATGCCGAACGCGAGGTGCTTGTTCGGCTTGCGCCGGATGTCGAACTCGCTGCCGCGCGTGAAGACCCGGTCGTCGCGGTTGGCGGAGCCCAGCCAGACCACGACCGCGTCCCCGGCCTTGATCCGGGTGTTGCGGATCTCCACGTCGCGGGTGGCGTACCGCAGGAAGTGGTTGACCGGGGAGGCCCAGCGCAGCGACTCCTCCAGGGCGGTGGCGTCCAGCTCGGGGTGGGCGGCCCAGTCCTGGAGCACGCCCGACTCGATGAACTCGGCCATGACGAAGTTCGGCGCGTGCGGGGTGGTGACGTTCGCGCCGAGCAGCAGGCTGTAGCAGTTGGCGACGATCTCGTCGGACGCCATGTGCCGGCCCTCGAACTCGGTGGAGATCAGCACGCTGAGCAGATCGTCGCCCAGGTTGTTGCGGCGGAAGCGGACGAGGTCCTGGAAGTAGGCGAACAGGTCGCGGTGGGCCGCCTTCAGGGTGGCTTCGCGGCCGCCCGGGTCCTGGTACTCGGGGTCGTCGGCGGCGATGCACACGGTGGTGAGCCGGTTGAGCCAGGCCCAGTCCGCGGTGGGCAGGCCCATCATCGTTCCGGTGACCGACATCGGCATCGCGAGCATGGCCTGGGCGAAGTCGAACGTGCCGCCGTCACCGAGCGGTTCGATGAGCGGCACGACCAGGTCGCGGATCATCTCGCGCTGCTTGTCGACCGACTTGATGGCCAGGGCCTTCTTGAGCCGGCCCTGCATCTCGGTGTGGCGCGGCGGGTCGGTGGCCGCGAGCTGCTTGCCGNNGCGGTCGGAGTCGTCGAAGCGGACGACGTTCCAGAACCAGCGTTCGTCGTCGACCTCGTGACGGGTCAGCGTGTCGAGCGAGCGCATGTGGCGCCAGAGCGGATGCGGGTCCCCGTCGCTGTAGAGGCGCGGGTCGACCAGGTCGAAGGCGTCGGCCGGTCCGGTCGCCGCG
>NZ_MWIG01001073.1:0-829 GCF_002156145.1 Streptomyces sp. NRRL B-24572
CGCCCGCCGCGCCGAACGCGCCGAGGAACTCCGCAACCGCTACGGCGTCGAGACCGTCACGAACGCCGAGGCCGCCAAGCGCGCCGACACCCTCATCCTGGCCGTCAAGCCGCAGGACATGGGCCGCCTCCTCGACGAGCTCACCCCGCACGTCGCCGCCGACCGCCTGGTCATCAGCGCCGCCGCCGGCATCCCCACGTCCTTCATCGAGGACCGCCTCACCGCCGGCACCCCCGTCGTCCGCGTCATGCCGAACACCCCCGTCCTCGTCGACGAGGGCATGTCCGTCATCTCGGCCGGCAGCCACGCCACCCCCGAGCACCTCGCCCACACGGAGGAGATCTTCGGCGGCGTCGGCAAGACCCTCCGCGTCCCCGAGTCCCAGCAGGACGCGGCGACGGCCCTCTCCGGCTCGGGCCCGGCCTACTTCTACTTCCTCGTCGAAGCCATGACCGACGCCGGCATCCTCCTCGGCCTGCCCCGCGCCCAGGCCCACGACCTCATCGTCCAGGCCGCCATCGGCGCCGCCGTGATGCTCCGCGACAGCGGCGAGCACCCGGTCAAGCTCCGCGAGGCCGTCACCTCCCCGGCCGGCACCACCATCAGCGCCATCCGCGAGCTGGAGAACCACGGCGTACGGGCCGCCCTGATCGCCGCCCTGGAAGCGGCCCGCGACCGCAGCCGCGAACTGGCCTCCGGCAACAGCTGACCGATCACCCCTACTTCCCTACTGCGCGGAAGCACCCTTCAGCACGTCCTCCGTGGACACGACCCGGGCGACCGCGCCGCCGCTGCAGCGACACCGCCGTTCGCCCGGGTCGTGTCCACG
>NZ_MWIG01001074.1:0-509 GCF_002156145.1 Streptomyces sp. NRRL B-24572
GTACGCGGCCACGTGCAGACGGTTGCCGCAGGTGCGGCTGTCGCAGTAGCGGCGCGAGCGGTTGCGCGAGAGGTCCACGAAGGCCCGGCCGCAGTCCGGCGCCTCGCAGCGCCGCAGCCGCTCCTGCTCGCCCGCCACGACGATGAACGCCAGGGCCATGCCGCAGTCGGCCGCGAGGTGGTCGGCCACCGAGGCGCCCGGCGCGAAGTAGTGCACGTGCCAGTCGTAGCCGTCGTGGTCCGTGAGCTGGGGGGTGGTGCCCGCACCCGCCACCAGCTGGTTGATCAGGGGGGCCGCGATCCGGGCCTCGGGGGCGGAGAAGACCGCCGCGAACTTCTCGCGCACCTCGTGCACGGCGCGCAGGTCGTCGGGACCGAGCTCGCCCACGCCGCTGACCTTGTGCGCGGCGAGGAAGTCGTGGAGCTCGTGGACGTCCGAGAGCTCGTCGGCGCGTTCGCCCTGGGGCGCGGTGTTCATCAGATCGACGACGGTGTCGAGGGCGATCCGGG
>NZ_MWIG01001075.1:0-916 GCF_002156145.1 Streptomyces sp. NRRL B-24572
AGGGCGCCGGCGCCCTCGACGTCCGTACCGTCACCGACCGGGACACGGCCGTCTCCGCACTGCGCGAACAGCGCAGCTTCGGCGCCTACATCCCCGGCGAGAAGCCCGAACTGCTCGTCGCCTCCGGCTCCTCCGACACCAGCGCCATGGCGGTCGAGAAGGTGTTCACCAAGGTCGCCGCCGCCCAGGACGCACCGCTCGAAGTCACCGACATCGCCCCCACCGCCTCCGGCGACCCCACGGGCCAGGGCGTCTTCTTCCTGCTCGTCGCCCTCAGCATCGGCGCGTACGCCTCGGTCGCCGTCATCGGCGGAGCCGGCGCCGTCCTGCCCATGCGGATCAGGGCCCTCCTCGCCGCCGGCATGTCGCTCGTCGTCAGCCTCATCGGCACCCTCTTCGCCGGACCGGTCTTCCACCTCGTCGACCAGGGGCTCGGCGGCGTGTGGGCGATGTCCTGGCTGTACGCGGCGGGCATCCTCGCCGTCGGCGTCGGCCTGCACACCTTCCTGCGCCGCTGGACCACGCTCGGCGTGATGGTGCTCTTCGTCATGCTCAACTTCACGAGCTCCGGCGGCATCTACCGCCCCGAGCTCCAGCCCGGCTTCTTCGGCTCGCTGCACGCCTTCTGGAACGGCGCGGGCTTCGTCGAAGGCGTGCGCGGCCACGTCTACTTCGACGGCCACGGGGTGGGCGGGCACGTCCTCGTCCTCGCCCTCTGGCTCCTCGCCGGCGCCCTGCTCGTCGTCCTCGCCGGGCTCACGGAGGCACGACGGAGGAAGGCGGGCGCCGTGACCACGGCGCCGACCGGTTCCGATGCCCGGCCCGAGACCAAGGCCGAGGCCGAAGCAGAGGAGGAGATGGAGGAGACCGTCGTGGTCTGAGGACCGGGCCGACTCGACCCGGGGACGGGACCCGG
>NZ_MWIG01001076.1:0-634 GCF_002156145.1 Streptomyces sp. NRRL B-24572
GTCGGCGTGTAACGGGACGCGGCGGTCGTGGTCGGGACCAGATCCCGATGGATCACCTTGGCCACGGCCTGGATCGTGTTCACGCCGTAGCTCATCGTGCTGTTGCCGTCGGTGAGCACGGAGATGGTGTAGTCGTGGCCGCTGCCGTTGAACGTGCCGATGCTGTGCACGCGCCAGCCGCGCGTGGCGCGCTGCAGCCAGCCGTTCTTGACGTGCACGGCTACGGAAGAGGGCGCGCCGGCCGGGGTGCCCCACCTCTGCGAGGTGATGACGTTCCCCATGAGCTTGAGGATGTAGGCACGGGAGTTGTCGCTCAGGACGGTGTTCCTGGCGGTGATCAGAGAGAGCAGCCGCTGCTCGTCGGNNGTCCGCGTCATGCCGGCGGCCGCCAGGAAGCCCTTCACCTTGGTGACGCCGAGCTGGTTCCACAGGGAGGTGGTGGCCGCGTTGTCGGACTTGGTGATCATGGCGGTGGCGAGGGTGGACTCGCGCGAGGTCAGGTACCGGTTGGTCTTCTTGGCGTCCCAGAGGAGCGTGGCGAGGACGGTCACCTTCACGACGCTGGCCGAGTCGTACGAGGTCGTCGCACGCAGGGTGCAGGTGGTGTTCGTGCTGCGGTCGCGCAGGCCGACGG
>NZ_MWIG01001077.1:0-606 GCF_002156145.1 Streptomyces sp. NRRL B-24572
TCGCCGCCCGCCTCGGCGAACAGCTCGTGCAGGGCCTGTACGACGGCCTCGCCGACGGCAGCGTGGAGCCCGGGTGACGGCGGGGGCGGCGGGCCGGTGACGGCGGGGCGGTGAGCCCGTGACGGCAGAGGCGTGGAGACCCGGTGAAGACCGTCCTATTCTCTTAGCCTGATCATCCGTCTGGGGGAGCGTCGTATGTACGGCCAGGTGCCCACACCGCCAGTGCCACGGCCCGCCGGCCCGTCGGCGGCCACGATCACCGTCCGCGTGCTCATCACGGTCCTGGTGCTCCTGTCCCTGGGGTTCCTCGCGTGGGTCGCCATGCTCCGCATCGCGATCATGCGGCGCTCCGGGCGGGACTGGGCGCTCTTCTGGGGGCAGCTGGTCCTCAACATCGCCTGTCTGGTGCCGCTGGAGGAGCACTTCGCCGGTACGTGGATGAACACCGCCGGCATGATCGTGCTGCTCGTGCAGATGGCGCTCGTGACCTGCTACTTCCTGGTGGTCGACATCCGGCACCACCAGCCCGCCCCGGTCGTGGTCATGGTGCCGTCCGCGGGAGCGCCGCCGTATCCGTACGCCGCTCCGGGGTACGGATACCCGCCG
>NZ_MWIG01001078.1:0-3504 GCF_002156145.1 Streptomyces sp. NRRL B-24572
GGGGTCGTCGATCGGTCGGTGCATCAAGGTCTCCCTCCCACGCCGACCCGGGTCATGATCTCGCAGAGCGCCCGGTCGTCGAAGATCCGCGCCGTCGGGATGCGCACGGTGGTCCGGCGCCGTCCCGTGACCGGGTGTCCGGCCAGGTTGATCCAGTAGCAGCAGTGCCGCAGGTCGAGCCGGTCGTGGCTCGCCCTCAGCCAGTCCTCCTGCGCCCTCGGGACGAGCATCACGACCAGGATCTTGTGCACGGACACCGGCGTCCGGGCGAGTTTCACCAGGTGGTCGTTGTCGAGGGTGAACGAGAACGCGCTGCCCGGCGGGCGCGGCGGTATCTGGTAGGTGCACTTGAGCTGCACCTTGATGGTCACTTCGTCGTCGACGGTGTGCCCGGGAGCGCTGTGGCTCACGTGCCAGTCGATGCCGTTGTCCGGAAAGGGCTGGGACAGCGAGCAGCCGGCCGCGGCGGCGACGGCGTGCAGGTATCCCACCTGAAGGGTCTCCATGCAGGCGGTGGTGGCGAGTGAGCCGCGCGTCGGTGCCGTCCGCTGGGGCGGCAGCCCTCCCGACTCGGGCTGGGCGAGCGCCATGTCGTCTTCCTTCCCCGTCCCTTGTGTTGTGACCGGTCCGCGTACGACGCAAACAGTCCGGGTATCACCGTTTCGGGGCAGGGGGTTGGCCATCTGCCGCACGTGTGCAGGGAGTTCGGGGATGTCGATGCACTGGTACGAAGGGCCCCTGGCCGCTTTCGACACGGAGACCACGGGAGTTGACGTCGAGGAGGACCGGATCGTCTCGGCCGCCCTCGTCGTCCAGGACACGGAGGGGGCGCGTCCGCGGGTGACGCGCTGGCTGGTCAACCCCGGCATACCGGTGCCGGAGGGGGCCACGGCGGTCCACGGCCTGACGGACGACCACCTCCAGCGGAACGGCCGGTGGCCGGCCCCGGTGATGGAGGAGCTGGCGCGCGCGCTGGCCGAGCAGTCGGCGGCGGGGCGGCCGCTGGTGGTGATGAACGCGCCGTTCGACCTGACGATCCTGGACCGGGAGCTGCGCCGGCACCGGGCTTCGTCGCTGGGGAACTACACGGCGGGCAGCCCCCTGACCGTGCTCGACCCGCGGGTCCTGGACAAGCACCTGGACCGCTACCGGAAGGGCCGCAGGACGCTGACGGACCTGTGCGCGCACTACGAGGTGGAGCTGTCGGGCGCGCACGACGCCGCGGCGGACGCGACGGCGGCGATGGACGTCGTACGGGCGGTGGCGCGGCGCTTCTCGTCCCGTCTGGAGCGGCTGACGCCGGCGGAGCTCCACACGCTCCAGGCGGTGTGGCACGCGGCGCAGGCGCGGGGGCTCCAGGCCTGGTTCACCCGGCAGGGGACGCCGGAGACGGTGGACCCGGCGTGGCCGCTGCGGCCGGAGCTGCGCACGGCGGCGTGATCGGCTCCGGAAACGGCTGAGGCCGGTCCGTCTTTCGACGGACCGGCCTCTCCCGGTGGGCGATACTGGGATCGAACCAGTGACCCCTTCGGTGTGAACGAAGTGCTCTCCCGCTGAGCTAATCGCCCGGGAACGGGTTGAACCATACAGGCCTTTCGGCCCCGGGTTCAAACCGGCCCGCCCGTCGCCCGACCGCCACCCCTCGTCGACGCCCTTCGAGCGACTTCCTTCATTTCGGCCGCGAGTCCCCGCCTCCCCCCGCGCATCATCAGGGCGTGGTTGGCGCGGAAGACGGGCCGTCCGGGCACGGCGAGCAGCCGCAGGAGCCGGGCATGGACCTCGACCTCCTGCTCGTACAGGGCACGGGTGCCGGGCCCTTCGGGGGTGAGGGTCCAGCGGGCCCATCCCTCCAGGTCCCCGCCGAGGCCGATCTCCAGGACGCCGGAGGCCGGGTCGCGGCGCAGGGCCCGGGCGGTGACGACGAGGTCGTACGGGAGCAGGGAGCGGAAGCGGGCGGTGCCGGTGGTCTCGTCGAGGGGGACGACCTCGCGGACCTGGGGCCACCAGCGCGGGTACTCCTCGGCGCGTTCGAGGACCGCGTAGACGGCGTCGGGCGGGGCGGCGAGCCGCCAGACGCAGCGGAAGCGGTACCGGCACCAGTCCATGCCCCCAGTGTGGACGTACTCAGGCGGGAATAGCGGGAATCTGAGTACCGGGACGCATTCCCGGTGGCTGCGGCCGGAGCCACACTCCGGGTATGGACAACTCCCTGCCGCCCGCGGACGAGCTGGTGCTCGTCGACCGCGAGCTGGCGCAACTCGACGCGCGCCGGTCCCAGTTGCTGGCCCGCCGCGCCTGGCTGATCCAGGTGCTGTACCCGCCGGTCGCGGCGGCGGCCCCGCTGCACCCGCGTCCGCCGGTCGCGGACTCGACGCCGCGGAGCGCGCAGAACGTGCTCCTGACGCTCGGCGGCACGCTGCTGACGATCGCGGCGGTCGCCTTCACCCTGGTGAGCTGGGGCTCGATGGGGATCGGCGCCCGCGCGACGGTGCTGGCCGTGGTGACCGGTGCGGCGCTCGCGGCGCCGGTGGCGCTGCTGCGCAAGGGCCTGCGGTCGACGGCCGAGTCGGTGGCGGCGCTCGGCCTGGTCCTGACGGTCCTCGACGCGTACGCGCTGCACCGGGTGGCGCTGCCGGAGACGGACGGCCCGGGGTACACGGCGGTGGCGTCGGCGGTCCTCGCGGGCGCGTGGACGGCGTACGGCTCGGCGTTGTCCCGGCTGCGGATCCCGCTGCCGGTCGCCGTGCTCGCGGCGCAGCTGCCGCTGCCGCTCGGTGTCCTCGCGGCCGGCGGCGGGTCGACGGCCTTCGCGTGGGCGGCGCTCCTCACGGCGACGGCGGACGCGGCGCTCGTGCTGTGGGCCCGGCCGGCGGCGGTCCGGATCACGGCGGGCACGGCCGGGGCCGCCCTGGGCGGCTGGGCCCTGCTGACGGGCGGCTGGCTGTCCCTCGTCACCCCGTGGAGCGGCGCGCCGCTCCTCCTGGCGGGCGCGGCGGTGACCCTGTACGGGGCGTGGCGCGTCCCGGCCGTCGCGACGGCGGCCTCGGCGATCACGGGCCTGGCGCTCCTGGCGGCTGTCGGCGGCCTCCTGCGCACGGCGCTCCCCGTCGACTGGGCGGTACCGGGGTACGTACTCGTCGCACTGGCCCTGGCGTCGGTGTGGCTCCTGGGCGGCGCGACCGACGCGACGGCACCCCGGGAGGGCGTGTCCGGTCAGGGCGGCGCAGCGGCACCCGGCGGCGGCCTGCCGCACGGTACGGGGTCGGGCCCGGCCGGCGGCGGCGTGCGTCTGCCGCGGGGGATCCGGCTCGGGCTCGCCGGTGCGGGTGCCGGTGTCGCGGCCCTCGGGGTCGCGTGGGCACTGCCGCCGTCGCTGGCGGGGCTCCTCGGGCCAGTGGCCCGGACGACGGAGGTCTGGTCGGGCGAGCACACCGCACGCGCCCTGGCCTCCTACCCGGCGACGGCGGTCCTGGTCCTGGCGGTGGCCGTCGCCGGGTAGGAGGC
>NZ_MWIG01001079.1:0-1314 GCF_002156145.1 Streptomyces sp. NRRL B-24572
GCGTGCCCGTCGCCCCGCCGGGACGGCGGGCGCGGCGGGCGTCTGGTGCGCGGGGCTCACGGAGATCCGTACTGCCCCGCCGTACGCCCGGGACGCCGCCCGGGGCCCGAGATCCGCCCGGGCGGCCTACGCGCGGCCCCCGGATTCACCGCCCCGGCCGTCAGCCCTGGGCCGCGGCGCGCTGCTTGCGGGCCGCCATCCACGCGTACACGAGCACGCCCGCGAAGAGGAACAGGACGCCCTGGTAGACGGCGGCGTAGCCGGAGCCGGCGACCAGCCAGAGGGAGAAGCCGAAGGCGGCGAGGGCGAGGACGCCGTCGCGGGCGAGCCGGGCCTTGGACACCTTCTCGGACTGCCCGGAGAGCAGGAAGTAGATCTGGGCGGCGGTGGACAGCAGGTAGGGCACGGTGGCGGTGAAGGTGGTGACGAGGACGAGGATCTCGAAGACGCCCTTCGTGCCGGCCGTGTAGTTGTAGACGGTCAGGAGCGAGGCGAGGACGACGGTGACGAGGACGCCGACCGTCGGGACGCCGCGCCGCTTGACCGTGAAGACCTTCGGGAACAGGCCGTCGCGGGCGGCCGCGTAGGGGGCCTGGGCGCTGAGCAGGGTCCAGCCGTTGAGCGCGCCGAGGATGCTCACCATGGCCATGCAGGCGACGAGGGTGCCGCCCCAGGAGCCGCCGAACATGGCGTTCGTGGCGTCGGAGAAGGGCGCGGTGGAGGTGACGAGCCTGTCGTGGGGGACGGTGCCGAAGACGGAGAGGGTGCCGAGCAGGTAGACGGCGGCGGCGCCGAGGGTGCCGAGGACGGTGGCGCGGCCGACGTTGCGGCGGGGGTCGCGGACCTCGCCGGCGCTGACGGCGGCGGACTCGACGCCGAGGTAGCTGAAGAGCAGGATCGCGGCGGAGGCGGAGACCGCGCCGAGCGTGCCGCCCCCGCCCGCCTGGAACGGTCCGAGGTTGGCGCTGTCGAAGAAGAACAGGCCGCCGACGGCGACCAGGATCAGCGGGACGAACTTGAGCACGGTCGCGACGACCTGCACGGCGCCGACGTAGCGGGTGCCGGCCAGGTTGGCGAGTGCGGGCAGCCACTGGAAGGCCAGGGCGGCGGCGATCGTGGCGAGCTTGGACTCGTGGACGGGGACGATCACGTCGAGGTAGCCGACGGCGGCGACGGCGAGGGCGGCGTTGGAGACCCAGGCGGTGATCCAGTACGACCAGGCGGCGAGGAAGCCGGCGAAGTCGCCGAAGGCGGCGCGGGCGTAGACGTAGGGTCCGCCGGTCTGCGGCAGGCGGTGGGCGAGGCGGCCGAAGA
>NZ_MWIG01000108.1:0-3800 GCF_002156145.1 Streptomyces sp. NRRL B-24572
GGGCGCCGGTCCGCGCCGCCCCGTCTTGCAGGCGGCGGGCCGGGCCCCTCCCCGAGGCGGTCGGTCAGGCGTTGACGCAGGTGTTGCCGAACGACGGGTTCAGCAGCCCGATGACGCTGACGGTGTTGCCGCAGGCGTTGACCGGAACGTGGACGGGCAGCTGGATGAGGTTGCCCGAGCCCACCCCCGGCGAGTACGCGGCCACACCCTGTGCGCCCGCGTCGGCAGACGCCACCGACCCTCCGGCCACCACCACCGCGCCGGCCGCCAGGGCCACGGCCAGACCTCGTCGCACACGAACCATGTTCTTTGACCTCCTGTGAGGACGGCCGGCCGCGCGGAAGTCCCGCGCGGCCGGTGAGGAACCTCCCGTGAACGCTTTCGGGCTCCCTCACACGCCGTCTTCGCGACCGCTCTCCAGTCGGCTTGGCCTCATGCCCGTGCTTCCCTCGAAGGGGTCAGCCGCAGGTGGATCGGGTGACGAAAAGTCCTCCCATCCGCAGGCCCGTCCGCTACGAAGAACAGACGACACACGTACAGGTTTCCAAGACCGGCCCCTTCTCCGGAGCGGACCGGTCCCGCACGAGCGATGACACAAGGAGCGGCATGCGATGGACGCCCCGCCCCCCGACGGCCGGTCCAGGCCGTCCCTTCGCCTTCTCCCCACGGGCGGAGCGGCGAAGGTGAAACAACCGATCCCCTTCAGCGGCAGCCGTCCCGCCGACACCGACCGCGATGTCCTCACCGACGTCATGCAGCGGGTCGCCCGTGGCGACAAACAAGCGTTCTCCGCCCTCTACGACGCCCTCGCCCCCCTGGTCTTCGGCATCGTCCTCAAGGTCGTGCGCGACCGGGCCCAGTCGGAGGAGGTCGCCCAGGAGGTCATGATCGACCTGTGGCGCCAGGCCGCCCGCTACCGGCCCGACGCCGGCGCGGTCACCTCGTGGGCCGCGACCATCGCCCACCGGCGGGCCGTGGACCGGGTCCGCTCCGCCCAGGCGGCCTCCGACCGCGAGCAGGCCCAGGCCGCCCGTGAACACACCACCGCGTTCGACGAGGTCGCCGAGCAGGTCGAGACCCGGCTGGAGTCCGAGCAGGTCCGCCGCTGCATGCGCGGCCTGACCGAACTGCAGCGGCAGGCGGTGACCCTGGCCTACTACCAGGGGTTGACCTACCGTGAAGTCGCCGAAGCCCTGCGCACTCCTCTTCCCACCATCAAGACACGCATGCGCGACGGGCTCATCCGGCTCCGCGACTGCATGGGGGTGACCACATGAAACACGACGCAACCGACGCCCACACCCTCGCCGCCGCCTACGCCCTCGGCGCACTCGACGACGACGAGCGCACGTACTTCGAAGACCACCTCCGGACGTGCGAGGCCTGCCGGCAGGAAGCCACCGAGTTCGAGGCCACCACGGCGCGTCTCGCCGCTGCCGTCTCGTACACGCCCCCAGCGGCAGCCAAGGCACAGGTCATGGCCGCCATCGACGGCGTACGCCAGCTGCCCCCGCGTGTTCCAGCCCCCAGCACGGCGCCCGTCCTCCGTGGCTTCCTGCGGCGCCGGGCCGCGTCCTTGGCGCTGGCCGCCTGCGTGGCCGCGGCCGCACTGGGCGGAGTCGCGGTCTGGCGGACGCAGGACGGAGAGGACCTCGAACGGCAGGCACGTCAGGCCCAACAGCGGCTCGACGAGGTCAGCGCCGTCCTGGCGGCTCCGGATGCCCGCACCGTCCACGGCAAGGCCGCCAACGGGGCCCTGACCACGGTCGTCGCCTCCGACCGGCAGAACAAGGCCGTCTTCACCGCCGCCAACCTGCCGGCCCCGGGAGCGGGCAAGACCTACCAGCTGTGGCTCGACCACGACGGCACGATGCGTCCGGCCGGACTGATCGACCACGACGGCACGGTGATCCTCACCGGGAACCCGGCCGACGCCGCCGGCGTCGGTCTCACCCTCGAACCCACCGGAGGATCCCCCCAGCCCACGACCGACCCCCTGCTGCTGATGGCCCTGCCCGCCTGACCGGCCGCCCGCACCGACAGTCCGAGGTCCCTCATGTACAGCACCTCGCAGTCGAGGGACGTCATCGGCCGGCATGGGCGCCTCCACTGGAAACACGTCACCGCCGTCGGTGCCGCCCACCCGTCCGCCGCGGCCTTCGACGTCACCACCGCCCTGCGACGCGTCCTGCCCGACTGCACCCGTGCCGCCCAGCGCACCGCCGGAGGCCTCGGCATGTACGCCCCCCTCCAGCCCGGGGCCGACGGGTCGCCCGGGCGGCGGGGCGGCGGTCCCGGGAGCTGTCGGCCACCGCCTCTCTGCGATGTCCGGCTCGAGGATCAGTCCCAATCCGCCGGGCCGCTCGCTGCGAAGTACGGGTGAAACGCAGCAACCGGGCGGCGTGTCGAGCGACGGGAGCGGGTTGTGACGGAACACCGGAAAGCGGCGGTGGTGGGTGCCGGGGTGGCGGGCCTGACGGCTGCCTACGTCCTGGCGTCCTCGTACGAGGTCACCCTGTACGAGGCGGACGATCGGCTCGGCGGCCACGCCCACACCCGCGAGCTTCCCGGCCCCGGCGGGCAGGCTCTCGCCGTGGACCGGGTGGTGGAGCGGATGGCCTACGAGCACCCGGTGTACACCCCCGCCTCGGTCGCGGCGCAGAAGGAACTGCCCCGTCTCAACACGGGCGTGACCGCGTACGCCGGGGCCCGGCACGGCTGGGGATTTCACGAGGACGGCTGCCGTTCCGGCGTGGAGGCCGCCCGCTCCTTGGGGGTGAGCGGGTGACCCGGACCGATGCCACTGCCACGCTCACGGCGGCCGGGACACCGGCGCTGTACAAGTGCGTGATCACGCACGTCCGCCGCACGCCCCTGCGCCATGCTCTGCGGCACCGCACCCACCTGTGGTGCGTGGACCTCGACCGGCTGCCGGTGCTGCCCCGGCCGCTGCGTCCTCTCGCCCGTTTCGACGCCCGCGACCACTTCGACGGGGCCACCGGGTCCATCCGTGCCGGACTCGACGCCTTCCTCGCCGCCCGCGGCATCGATCTGGAGGGCGGGCACGTGGTGATGCTGGCGCACGCCCGGGTGTTCGGGTTCGTCTTCAACCCGCTCAGCGTGTTCTGGTGCCACGACTCCTCCGGCGCCCTGGTGTGCGTCGTCGCGGAGGTCCACAACACCTACGGGCAGCGGCACTGCTACCTGCTGCGGACGGACGAGGCCGGTGAGGCGGAGGTGGACAAGTCGTTCCACGTCTCGCCGTTCTTCGCGGTCGAAGGCCGCTATCGGATGCGGCTGCCGCCGCCCGGGGAACGGCTCGGCCTGACCATCCGGCTGGAGCACGACGGCGACCGGGCGTTCACCGCGGTGGTCCGGGGCATCCGCCGCCCCGCGAACGTGCCCGCCCTGCTGTCCGCATCCGTGCGCAGGCCCTGGTCCACCGCCGCGGTCTGGGCCGGCATCCGCCGCCACGGTATCCACCTGCTGCTACGCGGTCTGCCCGTGCACCCCCGACCCCGTTCCACCCCGCAGAAAGGCATGCTGCCGTGACCCGTCCCGCCCTCGTCTCCCAGGGCCGTCCCCGACCCACCGGCCGAGGAGTCGGGACTCCCCCGCAGACGCCGGACACGAGTCCCTCGGTCACCGCGCCCGCCGTTCGCCGCACGGACGTCGACACCGACCGCTGGCCGGACGTGGCCCGGCTCCCGTCGGCGGCACCCGTCCGCACCGCCGTCGCCAGGCACTTCGTGAGCCGGGCCCTGGACCGGCTGGCCCTGACCGGGCCCGCGACCGGCGCC
>NZ_MWIG01001080.1:0-3476 GCF_002156145.1 Streptomyces sp. NRRL B-24572
CGACGAGGCCCTGGCCCGCCCCGGTGGGGTTACGCCGTCAGGCGGGCCAGGGCCTCGTCGACCGTCAGTTCCTCGCGCTCACCCGTGCGGCGGTCCTTCAGCTCCACCACGCCCTCGCCCGAGCGGCGGCCCGCGACGAGGATCTTCGGGACGCCCATGAGCTCCGCGTCGGTGAACTTGACGCCCGGGGAGACGCCCGCGCGGTCGTCGACCAGGACGCGGAGGCCGGCGGCGGAGAGCTTCTCCGAGACCTCCAGGGCCAGCTCGGTCTGGAGCGCCTTGCCCGCCGCGACGACGTGGACGTCCGCCGGGGCGACCTCCGCCGGCCAGCACAGGCCCTTCTCGTCGGCCGTCTGCTCGGCCAGCGCCGCGACCGCGCGCGAGACGCCGATGCCGTACGAGCCCATGGTCACGCGGACCGGCTTGCCGTTCTGGCCGAGGACGTCGAGCTTGAGCGCGTCCGCGTACTTGCGGCCGAGCTGGAAGATGTGGCCGATCTCGATCGCGCGGTCCAGCTTGAGGCCGGTGCCGCACTTGGGGCACGGGTCGCCCTCCTGGACGACGACGACGTCGACGTACTCCTCGACCTCGAAGTCACGGCCCGCGACGACGTTCTTCGCGTGCATGCCGTCCTTGTTGGCGCCGGTGATCCAGGAGGTGCCGGGGGCCACGCGCGGGTCGGCGAGGTACTTGACCTTCTCCAGGCCCTGCGGGCCGACGTAGCCGCGGACCAGGTCGGGGCGGACCACGAAGTCCTCCTCCGTCACCAGCTCGACCGTGGCCGTCGGGCCGAAGTGCTCCTCGACCTTGTCCATGTCGACCTCGCGGTCGCCGGGGACGCCGACGGCGACGATCTCGCCGTCGACCTTCACCAGGAGGTTCTTGAGGGTCGCGGAGGCCGGCACGCCGAGGGAGGCCGCGAGGGTCTCGATCGTCGGGGTGTCGGGGGTGGGGATCTCCTCGGCGGCCGGGACGGCCGAGCCGTCGACCGGCTTCACCGCCTGGTACACCGCCTCGGTGTTCGCCGCGAAGTCGCAGTTCGGGCAGTCGGCGAAGGTGTCCTCGCCGGCCTCGGCCGGGGCGAGGAACTCCTCGGACTTCGATCCGCCCATCGCGCCGGCGGTGGCGGCGACGATGCGGTAGTCGAGGCCGAGGCGCTCGAAGATCCGCTGGTAGGCCGCGCGGTGCAGGCCGTAGGACTGGGCGAGGCCCTCGTCCTCCGTGTCGAAGGAGTACGAGTCCTTCATGAGGAACTCGCGGCCGCGCAGGATGCCGGCGCGGGGGCGGGCCTCGTCGCGGAACTTGTTCTGGATCTGGTAGAGGATCACCGGCAGGTCCTTGTAGGACGAGCACTGGTCCTTGACCAGGAGCGTGAAGATCTCCTCGTGCGTCGGGCCGAGGAGGTAGTCGCCGCCCTTGCGGTCCTGGAGGCGGAAGAGCTCGGCGCCGTACTCGTCCCAGCGGCCGGTCGCCTCGTACGGCTCACGGGGCAGCAGCGCGGGCAGGGTCACCTCCTGCGCGCCGATGGCGTCCATCTCCTCGCGGACGATCCGCTCGATGTTGGAGAGGACCTTCTTGCCGAGGGGCAGCCAGCTCCAGATGCCGGCGGCGGTGCGGCGGACGTAGCCGGCGCGGACGAGGAGCTTGTGGCTGAGGACCTCGGCGTCCGCCGGGTCGTCGCGCAGCGTCTTCGCCATCAACTGGGACATGCGCTGGACCGGTGCGTTGGCCATGGTTCTCGTACTCCTGCCGGGACTGACGGTGATGGCCCCGAGGTTAGCCGGGCCGCCCCTGGCAGGAGAAATCAGTTCCGGCGCCTGAGCGGCAGGGGGGCGCCCATCACGGCGTACGGGCGGGGGGCGCTCGGGAAGTGGACCTGGCGGGCGAGGTCGACGTAGCCGAGGGAGCGGTAGAGGCCGCGGGCCGGGGAGTCGGTGTCGATCGCGGAGAGGATGGAGCGCTTCTCGTCGGCGCCGTCGGTGATGGTGGTGATCAGCGCGCGGCCCACGCCCCGGCCCTGGAAATCGGGGTGGACGTGGAGTTCGGTGATGACGAAGGAGCCGTCGAGCCAGTCGGCGGTGCCGGTGGCCCGCAGGTACGTCTCGACGACGGTGGACCACCAGTGGGTGCGGTCGTTGGGCATCCCGTACACGAAGCCGACGAGCCGCCCGTCGGGCGTGGTGGCCCCGTAGGCGCGGGCGCCGGGGCTGAGGAGGTGGCGCAGCACGATGTGGCGGCGTACGGCGACCTCGCCCGCGTCCAGGCCGAAGGCGACCGCCTGCACGGCGAGGGCCTCGTCCACCCTGGCGGCGAGATTGACCGGACCGATCTCGACCTCTGCGTCATCCATGCGGCGCACCCTACAAGCGGCCGACCCCCTCGGACAGCACGTTCAGAACAGCACGCTCATGAAGGCACCGGTCTCGCGGAAGCCGACGCGGCGGTACGCGGCCCTCGCCGGGGTGTTGAAGTCGTTGACGTACAGGCTGACGACGGGGGCGACGTCGGCCAGGGCGTACCGGAGGACGGCGGCCATGCCCGTCTCGGAGAGGCCCTTGCCGCGGTGCTCGGGGGCCACCCAGACGCCCTGGATCTGGCAGGCCTGGCGGGTGGCGGCGCCGATCTCGGCCTTGAAGACGACCTTGCCGTCCTCGATGCGGGCGAAGGAGCGGCCGGCGCCGACGAGCTCGGCGACGCGGGCCTGGTAGAGCAGTCCGCCGTCGTTGGCGAGCGGGGAGATGCCGACCTCCTCGGTGAACATGGCCACGCAGGCGGGCATGATCACCTCCATCTCGTCCTTGCGGACGCGGCGCACCAGCGGATCGGGCGTGACGGTGGCGGAGGGCTCCTCGGCGACCATCAGCGGCTGGTGGGCGCGGACGTCCCTCGCGGGGCCCCAGCTGGGCTCCAGGAGCCGCCACAGCTCGCCGGTGGCCTCGGCGGGGCCGACGATCGAGGAGCAGCGGCGGCCGATCCTGCGGGCCCGGTCGGCGAAGGCGCGGACGGCTTCGGGGGTGGCGCAGATGGGGACGAGGTTGGCGCCGGAGTAGCAGAGGGAGCGCAGTCTGCCCTCGGTGTACCAGCCCCACATCTCGCCGCCGAGGCGCCAGGGGTCGAGGCCTGCGACCTGGACGCGGGCGGTCACGAAGGCGTTCTCGACGGGGGCGCTCTCCAGGACGGCGAGTGCGGCGCCGAGGTCGGCGGGTTCGAGGACCCGAGTGGTGGTCTCTGTCAGCACGAGGGGGCCTCACGGTACGGATCTGCTGGTCTCCGCACTGTACCCCCGTGCCTGTTCTTTGGGCTCGGTTCACTTCCAGGGCACTGGAGCCGGGCCCACGGGGCCGGCCGTGCCGGGATCGCCCGTCGGCCCTGGGGGCCCGTGCCCGGGTCGCTCGCCGAGCCTGGGGCCCCGTGCGCGGATCGCCCGGCCCTGCGGGGGCCGGGCGTGCCGGGAAGCGCCGAGCCCCTCCACCGGG
>NZ_MWIG01001081.1:0-1019 GCF_002156145.1 Streptomyces sp. NRRL B-24572
GGCCGGCGAGGCTGAGGAGGCTGGTGGGGCTGAGGGCGCTGGTGGTCCCGTCCGCCCTGTCGTGGTCCTGGAACCCTCCTGCGCGGCGACCCTCCGCACCGACCTGCCCGAACTGCTGCCGGACGACCCGCGGGCGGCCCGCCTCGCCGCCTCCGTGCGCACCTTCGCGGAGGCACTGGAGGAACTGGCCCCCGGCTGGACCCCGCCCCGCCTCGACCGCCCGGTCACCGGCCAGACCCACTGTCACCAGCACGCGGTCCTGGGCGACGCGGCGGACCGCAGGCTGCGGGAACGGGCGGGCCTGACGGGCGAGTTGGCGGGCGGCTGCTGCGGCCTGGCGGGCAACTTCGGTTTCGAACCGGGCCACTACGAGGTCTCGGTCGCCTGTGCGGAGGACCAGCTGCTGCCGGCGCTGCGGACGGCCGGGGAGGCGACGGTCCTGGCGGACGGCTTCTCGTGCAGGACGCAGATCGGGGACCTGGCGAAGACGCGGGCCCGGCATCTGGCGGAACTGCTGGCGGAGGGGGTGGAGGAAGACCGGGTCTCCTGACTGTGCCGGGTGGCCCGGCCTCGTCGGCATGGCCGCGTCCCTCGTCAACTGCCGTTGATCTACTGCATGGATCAGGGCTAAGGTCTACGGCGACATCGCGTGTCGGTCACCGGCTGGGTGAGGCATGGAGGTGTCGGGACATGCCTTCGGAGGCATTCCTTGTCAGTCGATTTGAACCACACGATCGTCCACGCCCGGGACAACCGGGAGTCCGCGGAATTCTTCGCGAACCTGCTCAACCTCGAGATCACCGCCGAGTGGGGTCCGTTCATCGCGGTCGGCCTGGGCAACGGCGTCACGCTGGACTTCGCCACGATCCCCGCGGACAGCATCACCCCCCAGCACTACGCCTTCCTGGTCTCCGAGGAGGAGTTCGACGCGGCGTACGCGCAGATCACGCGGCGCGGCATCGAGCACTACGCCGACCCCCACCGGAAGCAGCCCGGCGCGATCAACCACAACGACGGTG
>NZ_MWIG01001082.1:0-2682 GCF_002156145.1 Streptomyces sp. NRRL B-24572
CGTCACCGGCGGCCGCGTTCACGATGTCCGCCGCGAGGTCCTCCGGGGACAGGCCGGTCGCCTGGGCGAGGGCGGAGAGGTACTCGGCCGCTTCGGAAGGGGGCAGCCGCAGCTGTGCGGCGAGCACACCGGCGGCGAGGTCCAGCAGGTGGCGCCGGGCGATCCGATCGCGCAACCAGCGGTTCTCGGCGGCGAGTTCGGCGAAGCCACGCTCCGCGCGGGCGACGGACGGGAGCCCGGTGGAGCCTGCAGAAACTGTCACGTCGACCTCCGTCCCGTCTCGCGTGGACGTCCGGAGCCCGTGTGCGGACCCGATCCGGATTTTACTCGCCCGCGGCCGCGGCTCGGGCGGCGAGCTCCTCGACGGGTCGGCCGCGCGTCATGGGCGAGGGCCTCGGCGGGTCGGCCTCGCGTCGCGGAGGAACGGCCCGTGTCCCGGCACTCGCGGCCTCGCGGTCCTGCCGTACGACTCGGCCTTCTCCACGGTCCCGCCGGCTTGTCAGCCCTTCGGCTCGCCCGTCAGTCGGCCGGCTCCTCCGGAGCGGGGTGCTCGGGATGGACGGTGCCCTCGCGGACCCGGCCCCGGGGGCCGGTGCCGGCCACGTCGGTGTCCGGCGGGCTTCCCTTCCCGGCCTCCTCGGGGAGGGGAACGGCCAGCGGGTCCTCCGATTCGTCCCCGATCTCCTTTCCCGTGGCCTGCTGGTCCTCGGGCTCCCGGGGCAGTGGCTCGTCCGAGCGTCGTGGGTTCTTCCGCTCGCTCATCCTGATCACCTTCCGTCGATCCCGTCCTCTCCCCCGTCGCTGAGCGGCATGAGCGCGATGCACTCGGCGTCGATCCGGTCGGCGACCTCCGTCAGCGAGTCGACCAGCGCCTCGACCGTCTCCGGGTCGAGGCCCGAGTCGTAGTCGTCGGCCGATTCCAGCCAGCGGGACGCGAGACGCCGCAGGAGGAGGGTCACCTCGTCGGCGGGGAGCAGGAGGGGACCACCGGGGACGTGGACGAGGGACATCGACGCGTTCATGGGAACCGACCTCCGCGGTACGGGACGGGCGTCAGGGCGTCGTCTCCGCGGAGCCCGCCTCTTCCGAGGTGTCCTCGCGGACGATGACGACGGGGCAGTGGGCGTGCACGGCGCACTGCTGGCTGACCGAGCCCAGGAGGAGGCTCGTGAAGCCGCCCCGGCCCCGGCTGCCGACGACGAGCAGGTCGGCGCCGTCCGACGCCTCGATCAGCACCTCGGCGGGGTTGCCCCGGACCACGTGCTGCTCGAGGGGCGGCACCTCGCCGCTCCGGGAGAGCACGGAGCCGAGTTCCTCGGACAGGGCCTTCGTGGCGTGCTCCGCGTCGAACGCGGCGTCCACGGGTGGCGCGGACCATCCCGTCGCGCCGGGCACGTCGTAGACGCCCACGACGTCCAGGACCGCGCCGGTCTGCCGCGCCTGCCGGACCGCCCACCGCAGCGCCGCGTACGACGGGGGCGAGCCGTCGACCCCCACGACCACGTGGGATCTGCCGTCACTGAAGTTCATGGTCGTGCCCCTTCTCTCCCCTTCCGGTCGACTACCCGGTGCCCCGTCCCGTACGCGTGAGTGCCGGACGCGCGGGTAGACGCGGCCCGAGGAGGGTGGGCGGCCGAAGGAACGTGCCGAAGGCGGGGGAGGTCAGCGGAAGGACGTACGGCCATGCTGTTCCTGCTGGGTCTGCTGCTTCTCGGGGCGACGGGTGCCTTCATCGGGCTGCTGATCTCGGAGAACACCGGGGGCCCCGACCACGCCGTCATGATGTTCGACAACCGGATCGCCACGATGGACGGCCTCTCGATCTTCCTCGCCGGCATGGCGCTGGCCGTGATCGTCGGCATCGCCTGCGCCCTGATGGCCTCGGGCGCCGCACGGGCCCGTCGGCGCCGGACCCTCGGGCGCCGTGCGTACGGGCAGGCGGCGCCGCGGTCCCGTGAGCGGGGCGGCGAGGCGTACGAGGGGCGGGAGACCGCGCCCCGTACGGAGGGCGACGCCGCGGCCGTCACCGGGCGGCGCCCGCGCCATCGCTTCCGCTTCGGGCACTGACGGCCCGCTGAGGAGGCTGCGGTGGACGCCGACGAGGTGATCGCGCGGCTGCTGCGCGCGTACGGGCGGACCTACGCCGACGAGGCCGGGATCACCCTGCGGGACAAGCCCGCCCCGCTGTACCGGCTCCTGGTCCTCACCGTCCTGTGCTCGGTCCGGATCAGGGCCGGGATCGCCACCGCCGCCGCGCGCGAACTGTTCGCCGCGGGGCTGCGGACCCCCCGCGCCATGGCGGACTCCTCCTGGCAGGCACGCGTGGACGCCCTCGGGCGCGCGCACTACGTCCGGTACGACGAGAGCACGGCCACCGCCCTGGGCGACGGGGCGGCGCTGGTCCTCGACCGCTACCACGGTGATCTGCGGGAGCTCCGCGAGCGGGCCTCCGGCGAGCCGGAGAAGCTCCGCGAGCTGCTCCGGGAGGTGCCCAGGATCGGTCCGGTGGGCGCCGGCATCTTCTGCCGCGAGGCGCAGGCCGTCTGGCCGGAACTGCGCCCGTACTTCGACGAACGCGCCCTCGCGGTCGCCGCCGGCCTCGCCCTCCCGCACACCCCGGCGGGCCTCGCCCGCCACGTCCCGCCGAAGGACCTCGCCCGCCTGGCCGCCGCCCTCGTGCGC
>NZ_MWIG01001083.1:0-2032 GCF_002156145.1 Streptomyces sp. NRRL B-24572
CTCCGCGACGTCCAGGCCGTGCACCGGGTGGACGGCCGTGAGCTCGCGGGCGCGCCCGGGCCGGTCACGGCCAAGGCGATGCGCATCTTCGACGAGCGGGCGGCCGCGGACCGGGACCCTGAGCTCGCGTAAATCCGGATGACGGGCGGCGGCGGGATGGGTAGAACACCTCTGATGACCACCACCCTGCGGCCGTCCGAGCCGCTTCAGCAGTCCGCCGACGGCGGCCGTTCCCGCACCTTCGACATCTGTGTGAACAGCCGCCGGGTCGGATCCGTCCACCTCGCCACCGATCAGGCCTTCGGCGTCGCCTCCGGCCTGATCGAACGCCTCGTGGTCGACGAGCCCGACCGGCGCCGGGGCCGGGGCACGGTGGCGGCGCTCGCCGCGGAGGAGGTCCTCCGCGGCTGGGGCTGCGGCGAGGTGCAGATCTCGGTGCCCGCGGAGGCGGAGGCCGCGGTGCGGATGGCCCGCTCGCTCGGGTACACCGAGCGCAGCCGGAACATGGTCAAGGAGCTGCCGGCCGAGCCGCCGCGGCTGCCGGAGGGCTTCGCGCACCGGCCGGTGACCGAGGCGGAGTTCGAGGAGTGGTCGGCGAAGTCCATGGCCGCCTTCGCGCAGAGCTGGATCGACCGGGGCGTCCCGGAGGAGCAGGCGCTCGCCAAGGCCGAGGACGGTCGCCGCCGCTTCCTGCCGCAGGGCCTCGCGACCCCGGGCGTCACCGTGTCCGTCGCCGTGCACGACGGGCAGGTCGTCGGCTATCTGTGGGTGGGCCGGCTGGAGCGCGAGCCCGGGAAGGGGACGGGCTTCGTCTTCGAGATCGAGGTCGTCGAGGGGCAGCGCGGAAAGGGCTACGGCAGGGCCCTCATGCTGCTCGCCGAGCACATCACCCTGGAGGCCGGGGAGCACCTGCTCGAACTGCACGTGTTCGCGGGCAACACCCCGGCGATCCGGCTCTACGAGTCGCTCGGCTACCGCACGACGCTCGTCAACAGCGCGAAGCCGCTGGTCTGACAGGCCCCGGGGCCTGTCCGGCGGATCAGGGTCTGAGAGGCCCTAGCCCGCCAGAAGCCGGTCGGCGATCTCCTCGATCCGCTCCCGCAGGCCCTCCTGGCTCTGGCCGCCGTCCAGGCGCTCGCCGCCGATGACGTAGGTCGGGGTGCCGGTGACCTTGATCGCCTTGCCCTCGGCCTCGTCGGCGTCCACGGTCAGCAGGTGCCGGCCGTCGATCAGGGCGGTGTCGAACTCCTCGGCGTCCAGGCCCAGTTCGGCGGCCACTTCCAGGAGGACCGGCTCGCCCCGGTCGCCGAGCTCGGCGGTCCTGGCGAGCAGCGCCTCCGTGTACGGCCAGCCCTTGCCCTGCTCGAAGGCCTCCTCGGCGGCCTGGGCGGCGGCGTACGCGTGCTTGTGCTTGGCCAGCGGGAAGTGGCGCAGCTGCACGTCGAGCCGGTCGCCGTACTTCTCGCGGAGCGCGCGGACGTCGTCGAGGGCCTGGAAGCAGTCGGGGCACTGGAGGTCGAACCACGCCTCCAGGACGACGGGGGAGGCGGGTGCGGTGGTGGAGTCGTTCATGGCAGCAGTCTCCCACTGGGACCGGCGGGGCCTCCCCGGGGAGGAGATCCCGGTGGGGGCGACCCGGAGATCTCCCTGAGACGGGCCTCGGGGCATGGCCCCGGGCGGCTCCGGCGGTGCAGGATGGAAGGGACGTATCGCCCGGCACCTGGAGGATCGCATGCTCGCCGAGACCATCTGTTCCGCGGTGTCCGCGGCAGGCCTGGGCATCGCCGCGATTTCGGCGTACCGGAAGAAGTTCCTGTCCGCCGCCCGGATCGCGGCCTACGCCCTGGTGCCGCTCGGCCTGGTGATGACGGGCGCGGTCGCCTGGATCGCCGACACGGCCTTCAGCCCGGTGGCCTGGGCCGGTTTCGGCGTGCTCGGTGTCGCCTGGCTGCTCTTCCTGTCCACCCGGGCCGTGGAGCGGCGCCGGGCCGGTCGTGAGATGCCCGCAGGGGAGGCCGAGCCGAGAGCCGTG
>NZ_MWIG01001084.1:0-942 GCF_002156145.1 Streptomyces sp. NRRL B-24572
TCCGGCCGCGCGCGAGGGGAGAGGGGGAGGGGGTGCGCCTACGTCAGTACGGTCAGCGTGATCGAGCCGTCCGCCGCGGGCTCCACCCGCAGTCGGGTGAGGTCGGCGATGTGCACGTCCGGAGCGAAGGCCGCCGCGCGCGGGCCCACGCCCACGACGCGCATGCCGGCCGCGCGGCCCGCCTGGATGCCGGCCTCGGAGTCCTCGAAGACCACGCAGTCCGCCGGGTCGAAGCCCAGCGCCGCCGCGCCCTTCAGGAAGCCCTCGGGGTCCGGCTTGCTCGCCCCGACGCCCTCGGCCGTGATCCGGACCTCCGGCATCCGGAGCGCCGCCGCGCCCATCCGGGCCTGCGCCAGCGCCTCGTCCGCCGAGGTCACCAGGGCGTGCGGGAGATCGGCGATCGCGGCCATGAAGGCGGGGGCGCCGGGGACGGGCACGACCCCGTCGAGGTCGGCGGTCTCCTCGGCCAGCATCACCCGGTTGTCGGCATGGTTCTCCGCCATCGGGCGGTCCGGGAGGAGGACGGCCATCGTCGCGAACCCCTGACGGCCGTGGACCACCTTGAGCACCTCGTCCGCGTCGAGACCCTGCCGGTCCGCCCAGCGGCGCCAGCAGCGCTCGACGACGGCGTCCGAGTTGACGAGGGTGCCGTCCATGTCGAGAAGGAGGGCGCGGGCGGTGAGCGTTGCCGGGGTGGTGGCAGGCATCGGGTCTCCAGAGGGGGTGGCGCGGAGAACGAAGCGGTCCCGCCCGCCGGTCAGGGGAGCGGGCGGGGCCACTTTGTTCTTTCACGATACAAAACCGTGGGCCGTCTTGGCCAACCGGTCCGCCGCCCTCGGGGCAGCGGGGTACTCCGCCCTCGGGGCGACGAGGTGCTCCGCCCTCAGGACAGCGGGGTACTCCGCCCTCGGGGCGACGAGGTGCTCCGCCCTCAGGACAGCG
>NZ_MWIG01001085.1:0-1392 GCF_002156145.1 Streptomyces sp. NRRL B-24572
CGGCGCCGGCGCCGAGCATGGCGGCGGTGGTGCCGAAACTGGAGGCGATCCGTTCCTTGGGCATCGCTTCGCGGATGAGGGCGAGGGCCAGCGGGAGTGAGGCCATCGAGGCCCCTTGTACGGCGCGCGTCGCGATGAGGAAGCCGATGTTCGGGGCGGCGGCGGCACCCAGGGTGCCCGCGAGGAACACGAGCAGGACGATGACGAGGAGCCGTCGGTGGCCGTACTTGTCGCCGAGCAGGCTCAGTACGGGCGTGAGGACGGCCCCGCCGAGCAGGAACGCGGTGATCAGCCATCCGGCGGTGGCGGTGTCGGTGTCCAGGCGTTGCGCGAGCACGGACATCGCGGGAATGACCAGGGTCTGCATCAGCGAGAAGCAGCTCACCGCGGCGAGCAGCGCCGCCAGCACCGCATTCGGACGCGACGCCGACCTGTGGCCGCGCCGAGTTCTGATGTCGTCCACGGACGACTCCTTCTTGTCGATTCGGGAGGGTGGCATCGCCACCGCGCACCGCCGGAATGGCGGTGGCATGCCCAGGCCGTCGCGCCGGCGACGTCCTGCGGCTCACCTCCACCCTAACGGAGCGGAGCGCTCCGATCCGAACGGGAGGGTGAAACGGCGCCGGGCGGCCGGCTGCGGCGCGCCCGCGCGTCACCGTTCGGAATCCGGCTCCTGGTAGCGCCGCGCGTGGCGTTCGCAGTAGTCGCGCAGACCCTCGACGAGGTCCTGGATGGCGGAGCGGGCGTAGCGGGCGGGGTCCCATCCCGCGTACAGGGGCACGGTCAGCAGGCCGTCAGGCGTGCGCACGGTCAGTTCGGAGAGGTCGAAGCGAGCACTGTCGGTCACCAGGCAGACGCCCTTCCCGGCGGCGGCCAGGGCCTGGGCGAAGGCCGAGGAACCCGTCTCCGTGACAGCCGCGGGCTTGAGGCCCGCACCGGCGAACACCTCGTCGAGGACCAGCCGGGTCATGTTGGTGTGGGTCATCAGGATCAGCGGTTCGGTGACCAGCTCGGCGAGGGTGATCTCGGTGCGGCCGCTCCAGGGGTGGCCGACCGGCACCTGGGCGAGGACCGGCGAACGCCCCAGGAACGCCGACTCCAGCGGGGCAGGGGCCGGGACGGTGGAGATCCCCAGGTCGGCGTCACTGCGCAGGAGGGTGTCGAAGACCTTGCTGGGCTCCTCCTGCAGGGCGTCCCGGAGCGCGGGGCCTTCGGGTCCGGCACCGGCCATGAAGGGCGCCAGGAAGTGCGCGACCGTCGTGGGGGACGCGACTGCCGTGAGCGCCACCGGCTCGTCCCGGCCGACGGCGGCCATGGTCTCGGCGGCCTGCTCGGCGCGGCGGACGAGGTCCTGGGCGATGGGACGGAAGCGGCGGCCGGCCGCATTCAGGG
>NZ_MWIG01001086.1:0-785 GCF_002156145.1 Streptomyces sp. NRRL B-24572
ACGGGCCGTCGGCCGTACGGGCCCGGCCGCCGAGCGTCCGGTGCGCCTCGTGGACGGTCACCTCGGTGCCGGCCTCGGCGGCCGTGATGGCGGCGGTCAGTCCGGCGAAGCCGCCGCCGATGATCGTGAGCTTCCGCATGTCCGTCTCCCTCGTGTGGTCCTTGTACGGGGGACGAAGGGCGGGGCCGGGGATGTGACATCGGGGGCGTTGTCAGTGGCCTACGTCACGATGGGGTGCATGGCGACGAGTCGGAAGAAGCAGGTGGCGGGGGCGCGGCGGCCGGAGGTGCGGCTGCCTCCCCTGGAGGCGTACGGGGGAGGGCTCGAACCGGACGGGGACTACGACGGCCTCGAACTGGCCGGGCTCGACCTGACGGGCCAGTCGGCCGAGGGGGCCCGGTTCCTGGACTGCGCGCTGCGCGAGTGCGGGCTCGACGGGGCGCGGCTCACGGGGGCGCGGTTCCTCGACTCGGTGCTGACGGGGGTACGGGGCGTGGGGACGGAGCTGGCCGGGGCGCAGCTGCGGGACGTGGAGGTCGTGGAGGCGCGGCTCGGCGGGACGCAGCTGCACGGGGCGGTCCTGGAGAGGGTCGTCGTCCGGGGCGGCAAGATCGACTACCTGAACCTGCGGGCGGCGAAGCTGAAGGACGTCGTCTTCGAGAGCTGCGTCCTGAGCGAGCCGGACTTCGCGGGCGCGGTCCTGGAGCGGGTCGAGTTCACGGACTGCGTGCTCACGGGGGTGGACTTCACGGGGGCGCGGCTCGTGGACGTGGACCTGCGGGGGG
>NZ_MWIG01001087.1:0-1288 GCF_002156145.1 Streptomyces sp. NRRL B-24572
GGCCCGGTCGGGCCGCCGGCCCTGGCCTCCAGGTAGAGGGCGCCGTCCTCGCTCGCCACGGGTTCGCCGATGCGGCGCGCCCATTCGCGTACCAAGGGCTCCCAGCCGTCGCGCAGTTCGACGGCGTGTTCAGCGGGCATGGTGCAGAACCGCCTTCTGGACGAGGGACCGGGAGAGCCCCGAGGCGAGGAGCCGGGAGGCGATCGGGCGCAGCGCGCACGGGTCACCGGCGCCGCTCCGCGCGGGCAGATGGCAGCGGTGCGGGGGATCGGGCACGGGCTCGGTGCGTTCCCGGCCGCCTCCGGCGCTGCCGGGTTCGGTGCCGGGGGCGGTCCCGAGGAGGCCGGAGAGCGCGGTCACGAGCAGGTGGGGCAGCGGGCGGTCGGCAGCGGCGGTGGACAGACAGGCGGTGATCAGCCCGGCGAGCGGCGTGGACACCCCGGTCAGGAAGGGGCTCCTGCCTTCGAGGATCCGGATGCTCGCGGGCAGTCCGGTGCCGAAGGCCGGCCGGCCCGTGGCCGCGTACGCGAGGACGGCGCCGAGGGCGAAGACGTCGACGGCCGGGGTCGGTTCGCGTCCCAGGAGCTGTTCGGGCGCCATGTAGCCGTGGGTGCCGAGGACCGCCCCGGGGAGGGTCAGTCTTTTCGTCGCCGCCGTCGTGCGGGCGATCCCGAAGTCGATGAGGCGGGGTTCGCCGTTCTCCAGGATGATGTTGCTCGGTTTGACGTCGCGGTGGATCACCCCGCGCGCGTGCACCTCGGAGAGCGCCTCCGCGAGCATGCAGCCGAGTGCCGCCACCTGCGGCTCGGGCAGCGGCCCTTCGCCGGAGACCCTGGCCTCCAGGGTGGGCCCCGCCACGTAGCGGGTGGCGAGCCAGAGGGGCGGCCGGACGGTCTCGGCGGCGTAGACGGGCACGGTGTAGGGGCTGTGGACGTCGAGGAGGGCGTCCACCTCGCGGGCGAAGCGCTGTCTGATCTCCTGGAGGTCGGCCAGGTCCCGGCGGATCACCTTGACCGCGAGCCGCTGCCCGGCGGGGGTCCGGCAGAGGTAGACCTTGCCCATGCCGCCGTTGCCGAGCGTGCGGACGACCGTGAAGTTGCCGATCCGGTCCGTACGGTCGTACGTGCTCATCCCGCCTCCCCCGAGGTCCCCTCGACAACGTAGTGGACGCGGCGGGGCACGGGGGCGGTTTCACGCGGAAGGCCGCGCTCCCGGGAGGGGAACGCGGCCTTCCATGTGAAACGCCGGGGGACAGCTACCGCAGGCGGGCCATGAGGGCGTGCTCGAC
>NZ_MWIG01001088.1:0-561 GCF_002156145.1 Streptomyces sp. NRRL B-24572
CCGCCCCGATCACGGCGATGCCGTGATCGTCCAGGCCGAACGCCGCCACTGCCGCGGTCCCGAGCCCTACCACCACCAGCGGCCCAGGCACCGCCCGCAGGACGAGCGGAAGGGCGAAGAGGAGTACGAGGGCGATGACGGCGACGGTGGCGAGCTGGGCCTCGGGCAGGTTCTGCACGAAGGAAACCAGTTGCGGAAAGAAGCCCGACCCGGTGGTGCTCACGCCCGTCGTCTTCGGCAGCTGATCCACGATCATGATCAGCGCCACACCCGCGAGATAGCCGACCAGGACCGGCCGCGAGAGGAGATCGGCGACGAAGCCGAGCCTGGCCGCCCATGCCACCAGGCACAGCAGCCCGACCGCGACCGCCAGCACGGCCGCCAATACGGCATATCGCCCAGGGTCCCCGGCTGCGAGTGGCGCGACGACGGTGGCGGTCATCAGCGCGGTCGTCGACTCCGGCCCGACCGACAGCAGCCGCGACGAGCCGAGCAGCGCGTACAGCCCCAGTGCGGGCAGAATCGCCCACAGCCCGGCGACGGGCTGCAGCCCCGCCACGG
>NZ_MWIG01001089.1:0-3500 GCF_002156145.1 Streptomyces sp. NRRL B-24572
CGGGCGCGCCGAGCCGCTCCGTGCCGTCCGGCGCGACCTCCACGTACCGGACCGTGCCCGTCGGGTCCGCCTCCGCGATGTCCACCGGCACGTTGTCGAGCCACTCGTTCGCGAAGAGCAGTCCGCGCACGCCCCGCGGAATCCGGTCCGTCCACTCCACCCGTGGGTCGAGCCCGGCCGGGCGGGCGGCGCGCTCGACCGCGTACGCCCGTACCGAGAGCGAGGACCCGACGGCCGCGAGCACCGAGGTCAGCAGTTCACCGCGGCCCGCGCCCACGTCCACCAGGTCGACCTCGGCCGTCCCCAGTTCCTCCGCGGCCTCGCCGAGCAGCCGGGCCACGGCCGCCGCGAAGAGCGGGGAGGCGTGCACCGAGGTGCGGAAGTGCCCCGCCGGGCCCTCGGGGCGCAGATAGAAGCCCTCCGGGCCGTACAGCGCCCGCTCCGTGGCCTCCCGCCACCCCTGCCACTGACACGTCTCATCCGTCACGTGCCCCAGTCTCCACCTCGGGGAGTACGGGTCCCGCGCCGAGGATCGACCCCACGGTTGATCCGTGCACCTGTCCCTTTCCCTACTCTGGGTGACGTGCAGCGCCTCTACGACTTCATCCGCAGACACCCGACGGGCGTCGACGTCTTCTGGGCCGTCGTCCTCCTCGGGTTCTCCCTGCTGTGGGTGGGGACGACCCTCCCGGCGGTCGACAACCCCGTCGCGTACGGCCTGGTGGCCGCGCTGTTCTCCCTGGTCGTGGCCCTGCGCCGGCGTGCCCCTGAGCAGATGCTGCTGCTCGCGGTCGGCCTCGGCCTGGTCCAGCTCGGGCTCGGCCTGGTGCCGTTCATGGCCGACTTCGCCATGCTCGTGATCATCTTCACGGTCGCGGCGCACGACGGGCCCCGCTGGGCGTCCCGGCTCGCGCTCATCGGCGGACTCAGCGCCTCCACGCTCTCCCAGCTCAGATGGCCCATGGAGGCCCCTGGCTCGGACGCGGCCAAGGTCTTCTTCACGATCATCATGACCGTGCCGTTCGCCCTCGCCTGGGTCCTCGGCGACTCGCTCCGCACCCGCCGCGCCTACTTCGCGCAGCTGGAGGAGCGGGCCTCCCGCCTGGAGCAGGAGCGCGAGGCGCAGGCCAAGGTCGCGGTCGCCGCCGAGCGGGCCCGGATCGCCCGCGAGCTGCACGACGTCGTCGCGCACAACGTGTCGGTGATGGTGGTCCAGGCCGACGGCGCCGCCTATGTCATGGACTCCTCCCCGGAGACCGCCAAGCAGGCCCTGGAGACGATCTCCACGACGGGCCGGCAGGCGCTCGCCGAGATGCGCAGACTCCTCGGGATCCTGCGCACCGGAGAGCACCAGGAGGCCGGGGAGTACGTGCCGCAGCCCGACGTCCAGCAGATCGAGGACCTCGTGGAGCAGGTCAGGGGAGCCGGTCTCACCGTCGACTTCGCGATCGAGGGGAGCCCGCGCCCGCTGCCCAGCGGCGTCGAGCTCACCGCGTACCGGATCGTGCAGGAGGCCCTGACCAACACGCGCAAGCACGGAGGTCCCGACGTCGGCGCCAGCGTGCGTCTCGTCTACTTCGACGACGGTCTCGGCCTGCTCGTCGAGGACGACGGCCGGGGCGCCCCGCAGGAGATGTACGAGGACGGCGGCGCCGACGGGCGGGGCCACGGTCTGATCGGCATGCGCGAGCGGGTCGGCATGGTCGGCGGCACCCTGGACGCGGGCCCGCGTCCGGGCGGCGGTTTCCGGATCAGCGCCCTGCTCCCCCTCAAGCCCGCTCACTGACGACCCCTAAGGAACTGACCTGATGTCCATCCGCGTGATGCTCGTCGACGACCAGGTGCTGCTGCGGACCGGTTTCCGCATGGTGCTCGCCGCCCAGCCGGACATGGAGGTCGTGGCGGAGGCGGGCGACGGGGTGGAGGCCCTGGAGGCGCTGCGTTCCACGGCGGTCGACGTCGTCCTGATGGACGTGCGCATGCCGAAGCTGGACGGGGTGGAGACGACCCGGCGGATCTGTTCGGAGCCGGACGCGCCGAAGGTGCTGATCCTGACGACGTTCGACCTCGACGAGTACGCGTTCTCGGGCCTGAAGGCGGGCGCGAGCGGCTTCATGCTGAAGGACGTGCCGCCGGCGGAGCTGCTCGCCGCGATCCGCTCGGTGCACAGCGGCGACGCGGTGGTGGCGCCCTCGACCACGCGCCGGCTCCTGGACCGCTTCTCGCCGATGCTGCCGTCCTCGGGCAGGGAGCCCGAGCACAAGGAGCTGGGACGTCTGACGGAGCGGGAGCGCGAGGTGATGATGCTGGTCGCGCAGGGCCTGTCGAACGGCGAGATCGCCGCCCGGCTCGTCCTCTCCGAGGCGACGGTGAAGACGCACGTGGGCCGCATCCTGACCAAGCTGGGCCTGCGCGACCGGGTCCAGGTCGTGGTCCTGGCGTACGAGACGGGCCTGGTCCGGGCGGGCGGTGGGGCGCTGTAGACGCGCGCTGACGCAGCACCGACTCCGGGAAGTCTCTACCGCAGTACGGACTCCAGGAAGTCGCTGCCGAGCCGGGCGACGACGGAGACGTCGAGCTGGTGGAGCACGTACCGGCCGCGGCGCTGGGTGGTGGTCAGCCCGGCCTTCTTCATGACCGCGAGGTGGCGGGAGACCTCGGGCGCGGTGATGTTGTACGCGTCGGCCAGCTCGCTCGTCGTGTACGCGCCCCGGGCGAGGCTGCGGCACAGCCGCATCCGCATCGGGTGGGCCACCGCCTCCAGGCGCAGCCTGACGGCCTCCACGGGGGCGCCGCCGCCGAGGTCGCGGGCGGGCACGGGGTACTGGACCACCGGCTGCCAGCCGGGCGCGTGCAGGGCGAAGAGGTGCGGCCAGCCGAAGGCGGTCGGCAGGAACGTCACGCCCGAGCCCTCGGCGCTGGTGCGGCCGTGGATCATCTTGTCCACGACGATCCGGGTGCCGGCCGCGTCCTCCTCCAGGACCATCGCGGCGGAGGCGTCGGCGACGGCCTCCGCGAGTCCCTTGCGGCGCAGCAGCTCGGTCTTGTGGCGGGCGTCGGCGGCGAGCTGGATCCGGACGCGCTGCCAGGTGTCGGCGAAGAAGGCCTCGTCGCAGTCCTCCAGGAGCCGCCGGACCCACGCGCGCGTGCCGGGCGGGTCCGCGAGCATCCGTTCGGCGAAGGCGGCCTGGCGCGGGCCGCGCGCGGCGGCCAGGTCGAGGGCGCGGCGCCGCATCCGTTCGTCGACGAGCGGCGAGGGGGCGCCGTGCGTGTAGTGGCTGGCGCAGGAGATCTCCAGGGCCGAGCCCACGAACTTCTCGTCGTCCATGCGGTCGAGGTCGTCCAGCTCCTCGGCGAGGGTCTCGCGGGGCCGGGCGGGCAGCAGGATGTCGGAGCGGGTCGAGCGCCACATGAAGTCGGCCTCGTGCAGCCGGTCCGCGAGCTCCGGCCCCAGCGCGGTGGCCGTCGTGGTGGTCCAGGCGTGCAGCCTGGACCACCAC
>NZ_MWIG01000109.1:0-7034 GCF_002156145.1 Streptomyces sp. NRRL B-24572
TGCCCCGTGTGACCGCCGACCGGCACGCACGTCGTACAGGGCCGTCGGCGGTCACACGGGGCAGGGGCGGTACTCGAGGCTCAGCTCGCGGTCGACGGCGTAGCTGGTCCGCATCGACGCGTCGATGACCTGCTGCCAGGAGCCGTACTTGGCGTACAGCTGGTCCGCGGTGGGGCCGAGGGGGTTGCCGTACTTGGCGATGTTCCGCTCCTCCAGGATCCGGACCTCCTCGGGGGTCATGCCGGCGCGGGTGATCTCCTTGGCCTGGTTGCGCATGTCGACGAGCTCCCGGGCGATCTCCTCGTCCGTGGCGCCCGCCTCGCGCATGTCGCGCTCGGTGCGGTGCATGTCCTCCAGGAGCCCGTGGTACTGCATCCGGGTCCGCTGGGCCTCGACCTTCTCGTCCATCGGCAGGACGCGGATCCGGCACACGACCGGGTCGGCGCTGGGACAGGGGTCGTCGGCGGAGACGGGAGGGGCGAGGGGGGCGGTGATGACGGAGCCGCAGGCCTCCGCCGCAACGGCCACGGACGAACCGGCGGTACCGAGGAGGGCGACGGCGGCCACGAACGGGACGAGGGCCCGGGCATGGACACGGACACGGGCACGGCTCAGGAAGGAAGAAGGGGAAGGACGCATGCGCGCATCCTTGGGGAGCCTGCTGCGCCCCTTCACGCAGGCGCGCCGGTGATCACCGGTGATCACTCCTACCGGGACGGCGTGATGCGGCCACCACGCCTCATCGTTCGTTTCATCCCGAGATGCACCTTTCGGATGCAGCGCCTTTACTGGGCCGTACCTGTTGCCGAGCGCCGTACGGCGAGTTCCTGGAGGCTGGACGTGGCCACGTTGACCGTGTGGAAATTCGATGCGCCCGAGGGGGCCGCAGCCATGGAGGACACCCTGCTCCAGCTGCAGAAGCAGGAACTGATCAAGGTCCTCGACGCGGCGACGGTCAGCTGGCCGGCGGATGCGGGCAAGCCGAAGACGAAGCAACTGCACAACCTCACCGGCGCCGGCGCGCTCTCCGGCACCTTCTGGGGCATGCTCTTCGGCCTCCTCTTCTTCATGCCACTGCTCGGCGCGGCGGTCGGGGCGGCGGCGGGTGCGCTGGGCGGGAAGATGGCGGACGTCGGCATCGACGACGACTTCATCGACTCGGTCAAGGCGAAGGTGACGCCCGGGACTTCGGCGCTGTTCCTGCTCTCGCAGGACGCCGTGGTCGAACGCGTCCGGGAGGCCTTTCCGAGCGGCCACACGGAGCTGATCCACTCCAACCTGGACAGCGAGAAGGAGACGAAGCTGCGCGAGGTGTTCGCGGGCTGAGGGGGTGGGGGCGGGGTTGGGCGCCGGGCAATCGCGATGCGTGCGCTCCAACAGTGCCGCATCCAGGCGTAGTTGACCCGACCCACGCACCACCCCGCTGATTACGGAGGCGTCCGGCTCACCCCGAGCCGGACGCCTCCGTCGATGACGGCCATCGCCCAATTCACGCCCGACAAAGCGACCGGCCCACCGTGGCGCCTCGCCAACACCCTGGACGTCAACGGCTTCTAGTCGGCCAAGGACCTCAACTCGCCCCCTGAGAGCGCGCACTGATTGAGACGACGGCTGTGACCTGCGGCGATGTCACGCAGGGATGAGCGGCGGACCGGAAGGGCTCATTCACTGGATCGAAGGGTGATTCAAGGAAGGGACGTTCCTTCTCGATCTCATCTGTAGTGATGCCGATACTTTCTGTGATGACCAGTCGGCACATTCACTTCAGCCAGGGGATATCGATGAGGAAGTTGGCTACGGCGGCGGTGGCAGCGGGGCTGTTCTTCGGGGGGATGGGGGTGGCGGCGGCCGATTCGTGGCACAACGTGGCGCTCTTCAAGACAACCGGAGCGCGTTTCGCGGAAGGCAAGTACATGTGGGAGCCCGTGGAGGTGCAGCAGGGTGCATTCCACATCAAGGGCAAGCTGCGTGACGTCGGACTGAACGACAACCACAACGTCTACCTGCAGGTAAAGGTGCACGGATACGGGTGGAATCGCTTCGACGGAGTACAGAAGAAGACCGTCTGGATCGACAAGCTCGTCCATGACGGCGCCTCTCGGTACGTGGATACGGCAGAAGTACGCGTATGCCAGAACCGCGGCTCCTTGCACCCTGACAACTGCTCTCCGACGAAGCACTTCAAGCGTCCGTAGGGCAGTCGTTCTGCACGGGAGCCGCCCACCAGCGGCTCCCGCTCCCATAGGAGTGCACACCTTGAAGGACGTCATCCTCCGCGCCGAGGGCGTGGATCTCTTCTACGGCACGCAGCAAGCGGTAACCGGTGCCGATTTCACGCTCAAGCGCGGCGAAGTGGCCGCCATCATGGGCAGCAGCGGATCGGGAAAGTCGTCCCTGCTGTACTGCCTCGCCGGGGTCCTGCCGCCCTCCAGCGGCACGGTGACCTTCGACGGAGTGCAGCTCTCGTCCCTCCCCGACGGGGAGCTCAGTGCGCTGCGTCGTACGCGCCTGGGGTTCGTCTTCCAGTACGGGGAACTGCTGCCGGAACTGACCGTCGAGGAGAACGCGGCGCTCCCTCTCCGGCTCGCCGGGATCAGTAAATCCCACGCCCATGCGGTGGCCGGCCAGGTGCTCGGGCGGCTGGGGATGGGCGAGCTGTTACGGCGCAGGACGTCGAAGTTGTCGGGTGGCCAGAGTCAGCGTGTGGCAGTTGCGCGGGCTCTGGTCCACCGGCCGGACGTGGTATTCGCAGACGAACCAACCGGCGCGCTCGACAGCGCCAACGCCGCTGCCGTACTCGGTGAATTCCTTCAGCTTGCCCGGAGGCAGAAGACCGCTGTCGTCATCGTCACTCACGATGCCGATGTCGCCGCGAAGGCCGATACCCAGTACACGATGTCGGACGGTGTGCTGGCCGAGCGGGTGGCTGTGTGAACGCGTTCGTCCTCGGTATGCGTCTGCTGTGGCGCAGCGGGCGCAGGGCGCAGGTCCGGTTCCTCCTGATGGCGCTCGGGTCCGCACTCGGCGTTGCCTGCCTGGCCGCCGCACTCACCATCCCGACGATCATCGATGCCAGCGATGCCCGGGTGACAAGCCGATCGGTGGAGTCCGGCAAGAACAAGAACGCCGTCTATCAGGAGTTCCTGGACCCCTACGGCTCACAACCGTTACGCCGGATCTTCATCGCTCGCACAGGCCCCGGGCCTCTGCCGGTTCCCCCGGGAATCAAGGAACTCCCTCGCGCAGGCGAGGCGATCGTTTCGCCGAAGCTGGGCGAGATCTTGGCTGCCAACCCGCACGCTGCGGGACTCGTACCCGGCCATGTGACCGGCACCATTGCCCCGCCGGGGCTCGCAGGTCCCGACGAGCTTTACGCCTACATCGGCACCAGTCCGGATGAGCTGACCGGGGCGGCGCCGCTCGGTCACTTCGGTACCGAGTACATGCAGCACGAGCTCATCGAGCCATCCACCCTGGACATCCTGCGGTTCACTCTCGGCTGCATCGTGCTGCTCCCTCTCGTCATCTTCCTCTCCGTCTGCGCGCGGCTCTCCGGAGAGTCCCGTGCGCGCCGGCTCGCCGCGCTTCGGCTCGTCGGCCTCAGCGCGAAGGACACGTTGCGGGTCAATGCCGGAGAGACTGGGGTCGCCGCCTTCGTCGGGGCAGCAGTTGGACTCATCGGTTATCTCGGGGTCAACGAAGTCATGGCGCGGGTCGGATTGCCAGGGTTGCACTGGTACCCGGCCGACGGGCGGCCCGAGGGGGTGACCATCGCCGTGTGCCTGCTGGGGTGTCCGGTCCTCGCGTGGATCGTCGGGCAGTTCAGTGCGCGGCGGGCCGCCCAGTCGCCCATCAGCGTGCGCCGCACCGGAGAGAGCAAGCCTCCGAAGAAGTACGGGACATTGCTGTTGATCCCCGGACTCGGAATCATCGGCGGATACTGCGCACTCAGCGCGATGGGGCGGGACCCTTCAGGGGGGTCTGGCAGCTCGGTACTCGTTCCCAGCGCTGTGCTGATGACCGGGGCGGGGCTTGTGTTCGGACTGGCACCAATCACGTCGTGGCTCTCGCAACGTCTGGCCACTGTGTCGAAATCGTTGCCTCTGTCGCTGGCCATGCGACGGACTGAGGTCGATCCCGGTAGCGCACTTCGGGTGGTCACTGGTCTCGTGCTGCTGGTATTCGGTGCCTCGCTCACGCAAGGGGTACTCATCGAATTGGATCAGGTCAGTCGGCGAACGACTCCGGTCCAGGAATACAGCCTTCCGATGTCAGAGCTGAGCACGCAGCAGCGCACGCAGATGTCCGCTGTGGATGGAGTACAGACCCATGCCCTGATCGCCGAGTCATGGGTGGCCACTGTGGAGGAGGACCTACCCAGAGTCCAAGCCGTCGTTGCAACCTGCGCTCAGTTGGCTGCCTTCACCCAGGCGATGCATGGATGCGTCGACAACAAGGTGCTGCGGATCGACGATCCGACCTTCCTGTTTGATGAAGACGCCCGCACCGGCATCAGCTTCCCGTTCCTGCTCAACAGCGGGCGAAAGCTGACTGTCTCCGTCCCGCAGGACTCTGTCACCGTTCAGGCATACGATCCCTCAGAGTTCGCCGGACCGAGCCTGCTCATTCCTCCCTCCCTCCTCCCCCAAGGCACTCAGCTCGCAGACTCGCGCTTCGTTCTCGTCAGCGCCTCCGACCCCGCCACCGTCCGTGCCGTTCTCGATGGGATCGGGGCCATCGCGCCCACCGCATCCGTCGAGCCCGTGGGGATCGTCATCGACTCGCTCGCTCAGTTGACCGTGATTCGGAGTCTGCTGGTGGTCGGGATGGTGCTCGGGCTCGTGATCGGGGTTGCCGCGTTTGTCGTGTCTGTGGCCGATCGGGCCATGGAGCGGCGGGGGCAGGTGACGGCGTTGGCCTTGTTGGGGGCTCGGGCGGGGACCTTGCGGGTGGTGCAGGTGGTGCAGGTGGTGTTGCCGTTGGTGGTGGGGCTTGGGGCGGCGATCGTCGCCGGGTGGCTTGCCGAGTCCAGTTATCTGATCACCGGGGGTGGTGCGGTGCACTGGGACTGGGAGGGCTTGCCCCTGCTGTTCGCCTGTGCGCTGGGGGTCGTGCTCGCCGCCGCGGTCGCCTCCGTTCCCATGGTGCGGCGGCACATCGATCCCGAGCACATTCGGCGGGACTGATCGGCCGAGGAGCGATGAGTTTCTTGGGAGTCCGGGGTCCTGATCCTCAGTCGTCCGTCCGCTTCCCCAGGAGATCGCCGTGTCCGAGAGCATCGTCAAGGGTCCCGCCGGCTACTTCCCCTCCATCGAGAATAAGTACGGGCGGCCCGTCTCCGAGTGGCTGGAGATCATTCGGGACTCGCCGCTCGTCAAGCACATGGAGCTCGTCTCCTGGTTGAAGGCCGAGTACGGGATGGGCCACGGGCACGCCAACGCGCTCGTGGCCCACTGCCTGGCCGGGGGGAAGTAGGCACTCATGCCGCCAGTCCGTGGGTCGTGCGGCTCGCGATGCGGGTCCTCAGGGTCAGCGTCGTCACCGCTGATGCCGTGCCCGCCGCCAGCGCCGTCCACCACAGGGTCGCCGGGCCCAGCGTCGTGTACGTCGTCACTCCCAGGGTGAGGGCGCCGAAGCGGGCCACTCCCCACGTCCAGCTGAAGGCACCCTGGTAGCGGCCGCGGGCGTGGGCCGGGGCCAGGTTGGCGAAGAGGCCTGCCGCGATGCCCGCCACCACCACCTCGCCCAGCGACCAGACCACGACCGACATCGTGTAGCCGGCGATGCCGTCCGCCAGACCCGTCGCCGCCACACCCAACGCGATCAGCGCGCTGCCCGTGCTCTGTACCGCCAGTTGCGGGAACCGGGACAGCCACGCCGTCGCGAACGGCTGCAGCGCGACCACCATGACCGCGTTGATCGCCGCCATCGCCCCGTACACCGCCGGCGAGAGGCCGCTGTCGCGGACGGCCAGCGGGAGCGCGACCTCGGTCAGCGAGTACACGAAGAGTTGGACGCCGAAGAGCGGGAGCAGGAGCAGGGCCAGGCGGTCGCGGAGCACCACTCCGTAGCCGATGCCGTCCTGGGACCGCTCCGCCGGGGCCTCGCGCTTCGGTTCCGGGAGGCGGACCGCCACCACCAGCGCGTACAGCAGCATCGAGCCCGCGTCCACCGCGAACAGGAGCCAGTAGCCCTGGGCCGCCAGGTAGCCGCCCAGGACGCCCGCCACCGCCGTGCCGATGTTCACGCCCCAGCCGAAGAGGGCGTACGCGCGCCGGCGCCGTTCGCTGTCGACGGCGTCCGCCAGCATCGCGTACGCCGCCGGGGAGACCGTGCTGCCGGCCGCGCTGATCAGCAGCGCCGCCGCCGCCATCGTCCACACCCCCGGCGCCAGGAACAGCGCCCCCTGCGCCGCCGCCGCGCCGATCAGGCCGATCATCATCGTGGGGCGGCGGCCGATGCGGTCCGCGAGGATGCCGCCCACGGCCGGGCCGATCAGGTTGCCCGCGCCGAGCGCGCCGAGGACGTACGTCGTGTCCCCGCCCGTCACGCCCCGCGAGGCGAGGAAGAAGACCAGGAACGGCGTGACCAGGTAGCCGAGGCGGTTGACGATCGTTCCCGCGAAGATCGTCCACACCACGGGCGGGAGGCCACGGAACGCCGAGGGGGAAGTACGGGTCGTACGCGTCGTACGGGTCATGCGTGTCGAAGGCATGGGGGGAGTTTGTTTTTCCGCACCCCTTCCCCTCCAATGATTAAGGTCAGAGCGAATCCATTCGCCTACTCCAGGACGTGGCACGCATGGAAGCCGGGCTCAGTTTCTCCGCCGCCGACCTCGCCCAGACCCGTTTCGCCGTCTCCCCCATGTGGGAGGTCGTCACCAGCTACCGCATCGTCGCCCACCGGCCCGACTCCGCCCCCCACGGGCGCTGGGCCGCCCAGGTCCGGCCCCGGATCGTCCGCGCCGGGCTCGATCGCGGCTGGCTCGCCGCCCTCATCCCCGGCAGCGGCTACCTCGCCGACTTCCTCAACCC